>CAZCUL010000820.1:0-18908 GCA_964501475.1 uncultured Verrucomicrobiota bacterium
GGCGATCTCGACGGCGATGGCGATCTCGATCTGGCGGTGTCATGCTTGAATGCTCCCGCGTTGCTCTATCGCAACAACGCAGGCGCGGCCCGGGTTGCGGTGCGCTTGCGAGGCTTATCGCCGAATACTCAAGCCGTCGGCGCACGAATTGAAGTCAAAGGCGGACCCGTGCCGCAGAGCCAGCAAATCATTTCGGGCGGCCGCTACCTCTCGGGCGATGACGGCTTGCGGACGTTTGCCTGCGGACAAGAAACTGTGCTGTCTGTGCGCGTGCAATGGCCGGGAGGCGGCACAACCCATTTGCAAGAGGTGCGGGCAAACCGGCTCTATGAGATTTCGCAGCCTGGCGGGACAACTCCGCCACCGCCCGTTGCCGATTTGCCGAGTCAAAACGACCCCTGGTTTGCGGATGTCAGTCACCTTCTCAACCATCAGCATGAGGACATGCCATATAACGATTTCGCGCGGCAACCGATGCTGACGCGAACCTTCACCGCGGGTTCGCCTGGCATCAGTTGGGGCGATCTTGATGGGGATGGCAGCGACGATTTGATGATCGGCCCGGGCCGCGGCGGCAAGTTGGCGATTTTTGCCAGCTTGACCAACCGCTTTGAGAGACTTGATATTCCCGGCCTGCCTGGAAATGCCCTCGATGACGTGGGAAGCATTCTGGCGTGGCCGTCCGGGGGTCAGACCAACCTGCTTGTCTTCAGTCAATCGCATTACGAAAGCGAGGGAAGAGCGGCGGCCTGCGTTTTCCGCATGCAGAGGACCGGCGCGGAACCGGCACAGAAACTCGAAGCGTGGGAGGCATCTCCAGGAGCTCTGGCGGCTGCGGACGTGGACGGTGACGGCGATCTGGATTTGTTTGTGGCGGGCCGCATCGCTCCCGGACAATACCCGCAGCCCGTTTCCTCGCGATTCTATCGCAACAACGCCGGCCAATGGCATTTCGACCAGAAACTCTCCGAGCCCTTTCAAGCCGTCGGCATCGTCCATGGCGCGCTCTTTAGCGATCTGGATGGAGACGGCAAATCCGAATTGATTTTAAGCTGTGAGTGGGATTCGCTGAGAATCTTCAGTTTCACTGAAGGCCGTTTTGTCGAAGTGACCGCGCGACTTGGCCTGGACCGGTATCGAGGCCGCTGGCAAGGGGTGGCTACCGGCGACTTGGACGGCGATGGCCGCATGGACATTGTTGTTGCGAACTGGGGGTTGAATCATCGCTATCGCCGGTTTGTCACTCCGCAACGCCCTCTCCTGGTTTATTACACGGATATCAACAGAGATAACTCATTCGAGCTCTTCGAAGCCTATTACGATCCGGGCATGGGAAAAGTGGTGCCTGCCGACCATTGGAACATTCTTTCTCAGCAGATGCCGTTGTTGCAGCAGTCGATTGGATCGTTTCAGGAATTCAGCCGGCTTGGAACCGAGGACATTTTCAAAGGGCTCATGAACTTTCTGACCGTTCGGACAGCTAATACTTTCGAAAGCACCGTCTTCCTGAATCGGGGATCGAGATTCGAGGCGCGTCCGCTTCCACCCGAGGCGCAATTCGCGCCCGCGTTTGGAGTGACCGTGGCGGACTTCGACGGGGATGGCGCGCAGGATGTTTTTCTGTCGCAGAATTTTTTTGGAACCGGCCCGGGAGCTTCCAGGCACGCCGCGGGGCGCGGGCTTCTGTTATTGGGCAACGGAGATGGAACCTTCCGTCCGACATCCTCGCGCGAGAGCGGGATCGAGCTTTATGGCGAAGGGAGGGGATCGAGCGCCGGCGATTTTAACCGTGATGGCCGGATGGACCTGGCGGTTGGACAGCATGACGGAGAGACCAAGCTTTACCGGAACCGACGAGCCCGCCCGGGATTGTTGGTGAAGCTCACCGGGCCTGAGAACAATGAACCTGCCGCAGGCGCGGTCTTGCGCCCGCTCTATTCCAGCGGCCAATACGGTCCGGCTCAGGAAATCCAATTGGGCTCCGGATGGTTCTCCCAGGAGAGCCTGGTGCGGATCATTTCCCTGCCCGAACCCGTTGTGGCCATCGAAGTCCGCTGGCCTGGTTCAAAGACGATCAGAACGCCGGTTCCGGCAAAGGCCCGATTCATATCCATCAAAGCCGAGGGCGGCTGAGTCAGTGGGCTCTTCTTTCCGCCGCGCAGATTCTGTTTGAAACTTCCTTCCCGAGGCACTACTGCTCGTTCCGGTCGGGTTGACGGGCGACAATTGAATCCACGGACGGTTTTATGGCATCGAGCAACTGGTCGTTACCTACACGGCGTCCCTTGCCGATCATCCTTATTCGCGGTTTTGGAGGGTTAGGCGTCGAGGACGAAAAGCGCATTGCCTACCAGGGCTTCAACGTCGGCACGGTTTACCCGCACAAACGCGGCGAGAACTACATTTACGAAGGCTTGATCCTCCGCCTGCTGAAGTCGGCCTGGGGCTATCACGACGCCACCAACGTCATCGGGTATTACGGAAGTGAGATTATCGACGAACCGGCTTTGCCCGACCGATTGCAACGGGCCGACCCGGAAGTGGTGGCGAAGTTCCAACGGCTCAAGAAAGCCGGCTACTTTACCGGTCACAAGGTGGTGATTGATCCCGGAATGGCATTGCACCTTCTGGAATCGGCGGAGGACCCGGGCCGTTCCCTTTGGGTGTTTCGTTATTACGACCTGAATGACCGGGTTTTCAAACTGTACGGCGAAGCGCTGGTGCGCCTGATCGATTTCATTCAGGAACTGACCTCGATCAAGGAAGGGGAAAGGCCGAAGGTCAACATCATCGCCCATTCCATGGGTGGTTTGCTGGTGCGGGAGGCGATCCAAAAAACCTTTTTCGGCCAGCGCCGCTGGGCGGACGATTACATCAACAAAATCGTGACCCTGGGGACGCCGCACCAGGGCATTTCGTTCCAGCTCGTGCAGGAATGGATCAACATTGGCGCCGAAGACGAATTGGAACATTTCAATCCGAAGTTCCAAAAGCGCGCGACCAACCGGGCCGCTTACGTCAATTTTCACAAGCATTTCCCGCTCGACCGCCTTCTGACAGTGGTGGGCACCAACTACCGCAGTTACGGCGTCCGCCCCGCTTCCTGGTTGAACCGGTGGTTCTCGGTGAGCGGCGAAGGCGGCCCCAATTACAACCGGAGCGACGGCCTGGTCCAACAGAGCTTTGCCCAAATCCCCGGCTGCCCTCGCACGTTCGTTCACAAATGTCACGGTGGAAGCGATTCGCTGGTCACTTCGCGCGAAGCGTTCGAAATTGCCGCCCGCTTCTTCCATGGCAACGTCCGCGCCCGGCTCCGTTACCTGAAGGGCAAGATCACTCGCGGCCAGGATTTTTTCGGCAAAAGCGAATTCTTCCTCGGCGCGACCATCAAGCCCCGCCGGGTGGACTTCGAACTCTTTCACCAAAGCGCCGCAGCCGAGAACTGCTACGGGCCCTTTACCAAAGACGACCTGAGCGACCGCGACCTGGCTTTTCCGTGGGCCGACAAGAACCGGCTCCTTTGGGAGGGCTATCTGGACACGCAGTCGATTCTTCGCGATCCGTCCATCACGACCAAGGACATGGTATTGCGCCTGGACTTCTATGTGGGTGAGCGTGACCGTTTCGGCATCGGCTTTTCGGACAACGTCATTTTCCGCAAGCAATACTACGTGCGCGCGTTGCTCCCGACGAAGGACCAGCCCAGGCTCAAAATGGCGTTGCACACGGCGGAAAACTTCGAAGACCCGGCATTCTCGCAGCCAATGACCCGGGGCGCCGGCGGCTGGGAGTTCGCTGTCAAAGGAACCGGCTTCGACGGAATTTTCCGAATCGAACTGGACACCGTGCCGGAGGACGGTCTGCCCGAGGGGTTCGTTTAGTTCCTTCCACCGCAGGAGCCAGTCTTGAATTTAACTGGCGTGGGTTGAGTGGTGAGGCACCATTGCCGTATGGATTCGCCTGCGCCGAACCTGGTTGAACATCTCCGCCGATCAAACCGGATACTCCTGTTCACGGGCGCAGGTGTGTCCACCGGGAGCGGCATTCCCGATTTCCGCGGTCCACAAGGCGTGTGGAAAAAGCGAGCGCCCATCTATTATGATGACTTCATGACATCGGAGGCAGCGCGGATCGCCCATTGGAGCTACAAACTCGAGGGCTGGCCGGCCTTTCGCGCGGCCCAACCCAATGGCGTCCATCACGCAGCTGCCGAACTCGAACGGGCAGCGAAGCTGCTCATGTTGGTGACGCAAAACATTGACGGGTTGCATCGCCGGGCCGGCACCTCGGAGGAGCGGCTGATCGAGTTGCACGGAACGAACAGCCGGGTGGAATGCCAGCAATGCCATCTGCTCTCGGACCCCGATTCGCACTTCGCTTCCTTCGAGCAAACAGGCCGTCCCCCCGCCTGCGCATGCGGCGGCTTCCTGAAACCGGCCACGATCAGCTTCGGTCAGAACCTCCGGATGCCGGACTTGGAACGCGCGGAAAAGGCCGCCGCCGAGGCGGACCTTGTGATTGCGTTGGGATCGACGCTCTCGGTCTATCCCGCCGCCGCATTCCCGCTGCTCGCTGTCCGTTCGGGCGCCGCTTACATCATCATTAACCGCGGCCCCACCGAGCACGACAAGCGGTCCGAAGTGAGTCTCCGGATCGAAGGCGACGTGGGGGACATTTTTCCGCAAGCGGTAAGCGAGGCGCTTCAGCAGAGTCCGTCAGCCGGAAAGAGTTTCCCTGAGCATTGAGAGTCGCCTGGCGGCGGTTCTTTGCAGAAACCGATTGTCTTTAAACGTCCCTTTAGCCGCCTGATCGCCGTGCTCGCAGCCATCAGGCTGTCCGCGGCGGGAGCCTACTTCAGCGCTTTCAGCCGCAGGTTTTTGAACTGAACCGTCATTGGGGGACCGACGTGGATTTGCAGGGCGAGAACACCCGATTTTGCCGCCCTGGCTTCGTGCTCGTCCACCACGTCCACTGTCTGCACCCCATTGATGAAATGCTGCAGATGGTTTCCCCGGGCGATGATGACGTAATCGTTCCAGTCTTCCGGTTTTATTCTGGCCTGGATTTCGGCGGATTCGCCAACCGAGCCGGCCACTTCCACCTTGTGTTTCCGGGGATCATTGGGGTCCGCCTTAACAACCGTCTTCTGTCCGCGCTGGGCGAGAATACCGCGCCCGCGTTCTTCGTAGAGAATGCCGCTGTAGGTCTTGCCCGCCTCAAAATCGGCCTGATAACCGGAGACAATCGGACCGAATTCTCCCTGATCGATTACCTTGCTCCGATACTGGATACCGGAGTTGCCATTAACGATTCGGTAGGAAAGTCGCAGCTCGAAATCTTCCAGCGTCCCGTTCGTGTAAACGAGGAATGTGTTGTGCGTCAGCTTAGGGTCGGCCTTCGTCACGCCCGTGATGGCGCCATCCCGTACCGACCAAAGGTTCGGATTGCCCTCCCAGCCAGCCAGATCCTTTCCATTGAAAAGGCTCTTGAAGTCGGGTTCGGCGGCAATGCCGATGGCACAGGTTCCAAACACAAGCGCAGCGGCCACAACGGTCGAAGCGCGAAAAAGGAGGCGTTTATTCATAAGCTAATTGGTCTTGGGACGTTTCGGTGGGAAGAGTCATTCATTTCGCTCCGGCTCACTTCAGAACTTTGCGCAGGAACTTCACGCCCTTGACCGCAATTTCATCCCGCGTCGGTTCGATGCGCCGCCAGATCGCGGCCGCGCGCGCGATCACTTTCACGTCTGTCGTAAAGGATTCAATCACCACATCTCCCTTGTAGCGCACCGCCTTGAGCGCGGCGGCAATCGGTTTCCAATCGATGTGGTCGTTTCCGGGCGTGCCGCGGTCGCTCCCGCAGGCGTGAAAATGCCCCAGCAACCTGCCAGCTTTGCGGATGGCCTTGCCGGAGTCCTTTTCCTCGATGTTCATGTGGAATGTGTCCAGGTGCAGCTTCAGAGCGGGGCTGCCCACATCCTTGATCATTTTCAAACCCTGGTCGCAGGTGTTGATGAAATCCGTTTCAAAGCGGTTCAACGGTTCCAGGCAAACCTGGCGGCCGCGTTGTTCCGCGTATCTGCTCAGAGTCCTGAGATGCTTCACCACGGTCGCCCACTGCTGCTTGTACTCGTCCTCGGGAACGGCATCGGCCCGGCCCACCGCGGAATAGACCGGCCCGATCAGCGAAGGGCAGTCCAAATCCACCATTTGATCGATCAGCTTGATCATGTAATCGAGACCGGTCTTTTGCTGCTCGGGCGTCCCGCGCAGGTCGCGGTCCGGCCCCATGCAGGCGCAGACCGATCCACAAACCAGGCCGTTGCGATCCAGTTCTTTCTTCACCTGGGCCGGATCGATGTGGGAGGGGTCTTCGACCGGAATTTCCACGGTTTGAAATCCCCACTTTTTGAACGTCTTGAAAAGCCTGGTGCTTTCGTTGGTGAACGGGGACGTAAAGAGAAAGGTATTGATGCCGAGTCTCATAAGGTAGTTGACAGGCTAGTCAAACCCGCCCGGCTGTCAAAGCGTTTTGCAAACACGGTTCAGGGAAAGTTTCGACGATCTCGGAATCGCACATTGTGAGCATGAAACCGGCGGTTCGGTCGGACCGCGCTCTCCTGAGCCGCAGCGGCTTGAAAGCGACCAACGCGCTGGTTCTCCCAAAGACCCTGTTGCGGCCAGAGCGCTGCGGGCCAGAGGCCCGCGGTCCGGATCAGGGTAGGGACGGCGCGCCGCCGTCACGCACCGCAAAGCGGTGCCAGAAGGTAGCCGGGGGTCGCAGTGTAGCGGAGACCTCCGGAAAGCGTTGGCAAAAAAGCATGCACCCCAGCGGGTGCCAGAGGATGCGCCAAAAGCGGGCGCCAGAGTTTTCTCGCGTCAACGTTGCGTGGCCGCAGTGCCCATTTCCGACACGGCTTTGTCGGAAGCTCTCTGGCACCCCATTGGGGTGCGTACTCGTTTCCCCACAGACCGGGAGGTCTCCGCGTTGCTTCAACCTCCGGCTACCCTCTGGCAACCCTTCGGGTTGGAACGGTAGCGCAAGACCCTCCTCGGCGAGCGGCATTTTCAGTGTCCTCCTTCCCCCAGGCCCGGCGGTCAACAAATGTCCAAACTCCAGGGACGGCGCGCTGCGCCGTCAGCGCCGCGTTCACCGGCGCAGCCATTCCGCCCGCCACTGCGCGGGCGGGGACAACGCCGCGCGATGTCCCAACCAGTTTCAGGGAGAGGCCGCTGAGGCGGCTGGCTATGGTGTTGCGGGAGAGGAATTGTTGGGCGCCTGTGTCGGGGCCGCCGGCGCCGGCAAACCCAGTCGTGTTCGCAAACGGGCGGCGACCTGGGGCGGCAGGCCTTGTTGGGGATCGAGCAGACGGTCCAGCACTGTTCTCTTCATCTCGTTGAACCGGGGCAACCCGAGGCGCTCTTCCTGGGTTTCGGTCCGAGCCGCGTAAAGTTCATAGACGCGGCGCGCCATTCCCTCGTAGGCAATCGCCTGATCGTCCTCGTCCAAAGCCAGGTTCTGGTAATGCTGCGCCAGCAAGCCTTCGATGATCGCGATCGCCTGCCGGTAACTCATCGAGGGAATGATCCCGGCGACACGCTGCAGCGCCCATTGGTCCAGGGCGGCCCCGGCGGGCACGGCATCGGAATATTTTTCGCGCATGATATCAAACCACCGCTGCGCGTCGGCGAGCCGGTTGTGCGTGTAGAGCAGGTAAACCACTTCGCGCAGGAAATTGCGATGCGCCCGGCTGATCGCATCTTTCAAGTGAGGCTGCTCTTCGTCCCGAATCATCTCCTCGTAGGCGGCGCTCGCTTTGGCAACCAGATCAAGATTCGGTCCGAGACGAACGGAACGCTGGTCGCCCAGGTCCACCACTTTCAAGCGCCCCTGCAGCGTCGCCTGTTGCATCGACTGATAGATGACCCGCCGCAGCGGCATCAGGTCTTTGTCGCGCGAATGCTGCATTCCCAGATAAGCCCAGTAAATGGCATGCGCTTCCGGCAAACGCCAATCGAGCGGCCCATACAAATCGTCCACCGCCTTCATCGTGCCGGGGTCCATCTTGTATTGCCTCCGCAGGGTTTCGACTTGTTCCCGGGCTGCCTCGGACTGGGGCTGGAGGAGAGACTCGAAATCGGGCCGGGCGCCCCCCAACAAATCGGTCATTTGCCCGGCCCAGGCGAGCTTGTAATACATGTGGGCGTCATCGAGGTTCTGTCCCATCTTGTGCTGGAAGAACCAGGCGAGCTCGCGGTAAATGAGCGGCTCCCCCGGATTGAACCGCAAACCGTCGTCGCGCAGCAACTCGATGCCGCGCTGCACCCACCGCCAGCGATCCGAGGGTTGGGTGAATTTGACCGAGATGTTGTAAGCCATGTTCCAGGCCTGCACGAGCCAGACATGGGTAAAATGCGGTTCCAGCTTCGTGATCCAATCCGCCAATTGAACCATCTCGAAGTATTTGCCCTCCTGCTGAAGATCGTTGGCGCGAATCCAAAGCACGTTGGCGATCAGACCCCGAAAGCCGCCCAGGGCCACCGTCGTAAAGGCCAGCACCGGCGGCGCGTTCGTTCCCAGATCCGCATGGCGCATCAATCCCATCCGGGGATCGGTTCGTTGGCGATTCATGACGCCTTGAATCTGCGAGACAGCCGCCAGCAACACCGCCGCCAGGGCGACGAGCCCGGCCTTGTACCATTTGCCGCGCGCCGGGGTCATGCGTTCCCTTGCGCCGTGGCCAGTTCGCGCCGGGTAAAGACGATAATGCCGGCTGCCGCAATCATTCCTCCCATCAAGAGCACCACCTGCGCAAAGGCTGCTCCCAGTTCGCCCCAGGAAATGCTGCGACCGGTGCTGAGTGCGTCCACCGGCGAAAATCCTCCCGCCAGATTCACCACTTTCAGAATGGCCCCGAAAATCGGCAGCAGAATGTAATCAACCCACGAGCGCTCCACCACCCCGCCTTCATGGTCCAATCCCGCGGTGGTCCCTTCTTCAACCACGGTGGCAAGAGTGCCGCTGGAAAGCGCCACCAGCAGCAGGCTGAACGCAAAAAAGGCCGCCACTGGAAACGATAAGAAACTGGCCGAAGCCAGCCCCAGCGATGCCAGCAGCGCCAGCCAGCAAAGAATAATTCCCAAACCGCGCGCGTAATTGAGCGCGAACCCTCCCTCCCGGTAGAGCACTTCCAGGCCTTCATCGAGCGGGAAGAGCAGCGTCGTGTCGTTCCGATTTTCAAAGTCGATCTGCAGCACTCCGTCCGCGTCAATGGCGTTGGAAGGTATCTCAAACTCGTGAAACGTGTCCGGCGCCAGGCTCGGCTGCGTAAGCGTATAGACCGGGGTTTGGTTCGGCGTCCCGATCCGCCAGATGCCCAGGAAAGTCCCGGTCGCATTTGTCGTCGCCGCATGGAATTTGGCGCGGACGTAAACCGGCTGGTTGCGGACGAGCCGCTCGCGCCAGCCAAACTCGATCTTCCATCGTCGCAGATGTCCCGGCGGAACCTCCTGCAATTGCGCTCTGAACTGCTCTCGAATCAGCACTCGCAATCCCTCGTAATCCGAAACCGGCACCGGGTTCTTCTCGATGGCATCGCGAAAGGCCTGATCGACGGCTGCGTCCAGGCTGGGCGCGGGTTCCCGGAGCGTGGCCCGCGCCACGAACACTTCCTTCTTCAGGAGCTCCTGCTGCTCGGGCGGCAAATGGTTTGCCCGCCACATGAGCAGGAGATAGACGCTGGTTCCCGCCACCGCCAGCAGCGCGGCGTTGAGCAGCATGATGCCGAGCCACTTGCCGAGCCAGATTTGCCAGCGCGGAATCGGTTTCACAGCCACCACCTGCATCTGCGCCTCCTCGATGTCCCGCGCCATCGTCCCGCAAGCGAGCCAGAGCGTGGAAAAGCCCAGCAACGTGGTAATGACGCCGAGCGTGTAGGTAAGCAGAATCTGGGTAAAGCCGCGGGCGGTCCCGTCATGCTTTAGCAGCAGCGGCAGGAGAACCACCGCGCCAAGGAGCAACGCGGCCAGGACCCAAAAAATCCTGAAGCGGAAGGCGCTTTTCCAGGTCAGCGTGGTTATGGCCCAAAGACGTTGCATCAACGCGATCTCAAATCGGGGAGTTCAACGTCATGGTAACGCCGGCATTCCTGCCGGCAGTATCGCCGGCTTTCCAGCCGGCAGCGCGCCGCAGCTTGGCGGCGCCCGGACGGGCAAATTACCAGTTCCGTCTTCAGCTTCGTTCGGGTCCACCCCGGTTTTTAATTCCAACCTCAATCCCCGCCCTGCTTCGACTTCCCGAGCAAACCGGAGAGCTTTTCGTTCGCCTTCCGCAGCTCGTCCTCGGATGGCGCCTGTTGCGGAGTCTCCTCACCGGGCGCGGCTGCCGGTTTCGAAGGCGGCCCGCCCGGCCGTGACAGCGATTCCAATTTCGCGGCGTCCATCTGCGGTTGCGGCGCTGGTGTCGCATCCGGCGCTTTCAGCTCCTCGCCTCTGGGTTGGGTAAGGCGCTCGAGAATCTTTTCCGCGGACGGCTTTGCCTGCGCATCCCCGCTCAGATAAGCGGCCACTCGATTTCCGGCGGTGGCTCCGGAAGTCTCGGCGGCGCTTTGCCTGGCTTTCTGCACCACATCCAGGAAATAGCTTTCGAGGTTTTGGGTGGGCGTATCGATCTTCACCTTCTCCTCGGCCACGTCGGTCCGAATGATTTTCAGCACGCGTTCCATGGTTTCCCTGGGCAAAGGCGGCATGGTGAGACGAATCCGATCCGGCCGGGCCAGCAGTTCGTTCAACGTTCCCATCGCCTGAATCCGGCCTCCATAATAAATGACCACCCGGTCGCAAACATCCTCCACGTCCGCAAGCAAATGGCTGCTCAGAATGACGGTCTTGCCGCGCGCAGCCAGGGCGACGATCAAATCCTTCACCTCGCGACATCCGATCGGGTCGAGGCCCGCGGTCGGTTCGTCCAGAATGACCAAATCCGGGTCGTTGATCAGCGCCTGAGCCAGGCCGATGCGGCGTTGCATGCCTTTGGAAAATTCCCCGACCGCGCGGGTGCGTGTCTGCGCCAGTCCGACCATGTCGAGCAGTTGTTCGCCGCGCTTCACTCTTTCGCCGCCGGAAAGGCTGAAAAGATTGCCGAAGAAATCGAGCGTCTCCCGCGAGTTCAGATAGCGGTAGAGGTAGGACTCCTCCGGCAGATAGCCGATGCGCGACTTGGTGGCGACGTGCCGGGGCGAACGGCCGAACACCTCGATGTGGCCCTTGGTCGGATAAAGCAGCCCCAGCAGCATCTTAACCGTGGTCGTCTTGCCGGAGCCGTTCGGCCCGAGCAATCCGAAAACTTCGCCGCGATAGACCTCGAAACTGGCGTTATCCACCGCGCGCGCTTTTGGGCGGCCCCAAAAGTCCTTGAATACTTTGGTCAATCCCCGGACGGCGACCACCACTTCGCCAGAGGCACGGCTTGCCGACTGCCGCTCTTCCGCAGTTTCGATTGTCTGCGCGGGGTTTTCGATGACGGCGCTCATGCCAGTTCAGGAGACAAATGGGTGGCCGGCACCGGTTCCGGCTTTGCGGGAGGGCCTTGGCCGCGGTCTCGCGGCGGAAGCGGCGCGGGCTGATAGGGCTCGAGTTCCTCGCCATGCCGCACGAGCCGGGCGCTGTTGAAAATAACGATGATCGAGCCGGCATTGTGCAGAATGGCTGCGACAATCGGATTGATCTTGCCGAAGGCCGCCAGGGTCAGGCCGCCAATGATAAAAAAGACGCCAAACAGAAAATTCTGGTTAATGACGCGGCGGGTCGCCCGCGAAAGACGAACCAGGAAAGGCAGCCGCCGCAGGTCATTGTTCATGAGCGCGATGGTGGCGCTGTGGATGGCCACTTCGCTTCCGGCCGCCCCCATGGCAATGCCGATGTCGCCCGCGGCCAGCGCCGGGGCGTCATTCACGCCATCGCCCACCACCGCGACGCGGTACCCTTTTTTCTTGGTTCGATTGACGAACTCGACCTTGTTTTGCGGCAGACATTCGCCCACTACTTCTTCGCACCCGATTTCGCGCGCCACACGGGTTGCCACCGCCTGGCGATCACCCGAAACCATGGCGATGCGGCGCACTCCCGCCTGCTTCAAGTCGGCCAGCGCCTCCTTTGCTTCGCTCCGCGTCTGGTCCTGCAAGCCGAGCCAGCCAATGAATTTTCCGTTGCGCGCGACAAAGATGAGGCTGAAGCCTTCGGTCTCGCTCAGGTCCACCGATTTCATGAAATCATCGGTCACGCTGTTTTCTTTAAGCCAATTGGCCCGGCCGACCACGACCGTGGCGCCCTCCACCTCGGCCTTCACGCCGCGGCCCGCGGCCTCGACGAAATTGGCCGGTTCAGGCAGCGGCACGGCCGCTTCCTCCGCCAATTGCACCAGCGCCTTGGCCGTCGGGTGGTTGCTGTATTTCTCCGCAGCGGCGGCCAGGCGAAGCAATTCGGCCGGCTGCACATTTTCCGCGGGCGCCAGCCGGCTCACGGCCAGCTTGCCCAGGGTAAGGGTGCCGGTCTTGTCGAAAACGAAGGCGTTGATCCGCGCGGCCAATTCGATGTCGCTGACGTTCTTGATCAAAATGCCGAGGCGCGCCGCTGCGGAAAGCGCCGCCACCATGGCGGTGGGCGTCGCCAGAATGAAGGCGCACGGGCAGGAAACCACCAGCACGGCGATGACCCGGTAAAGCTTTTCGTCGAGGCTGCCCGAACTGAACGCCCAAACCAGCGCCGCAATCGTCAGCACCAATGGCGTGTAATAAACCATGTACTGGTCGATGATGCGCATGATGGGCAGCTTGGTTTTTTCCGCCGCCAGAATCAGTTCGCGCACCCGGCCCAGGGTTGTGTCCTGTCCGGCCCGAGTCACCTTCACTTCGAGCACCCCGGTCAGGTTTTGCGTGCCGGCATAGACTTCGTCGTCCGGTTTCTTGTCCACCGGAAGCGATTCACCGGTGATGTTGGCCTGATTGAACGAGCCCTGCCCGTTCAGAATCACCCCGTCCGCCGCCACATTATCGCCCGGTCGAATGCGGATGGTGTCGCCGACCGCCAGGTCTTTCGCCGCCACTTCCTCTTCGCCTCCGGCCGTGATGCGCCGGGCTTTGGTGGGCGTGAGCCGAATGAGCGATTCAATGGAGGCCCGGGCGCCTTCGGCACTCCGGTTTTCAATGATCTCCCCCATGAGCATGAAGAAGGCGACTACTCCGGCGGTCTTGTAATCGCCGGAAGCGAAGGCGGCGAGCACCGCGATCCCAACCAATTCGTTAATGCTGAGAATGCCCCGCCGAATGTCTTTGATCGAAGTCCAAACGATGGGGTAACCGAGCAGGATGGCGCCGATCATGGCGCTGCCGCTGGCAACCATGGACCCGCTTTCGAAAACCCAATCGACGATGAAGGCATTGATGACGAAGAGCAGCCCGATCAGCGTCTGTTTGAGGCGAATAGGCGCGTGTTCGTGTTCGTGGCCGCAGACCGAACAGCTCTCGTGCTCATGCTCGTGCGCGTGCTCGCGGCGGGTCAAAAACGATGTGACTTGCATAAGGTTAATCGCTTGTTTGCACAATGGCGGAGGGAAGCCTCGGGCGCAAGGCGGGCTGATCGAGGCGCCGAGGTTTCGCATGGCTCTCAATGCCCATGTTCGGAATCCTGCTGGCCGCCTGGCAATGGGGGAATCTCCGGTTCGCGCCCCAATTGCAGCCGCACTTCCACCCGCTCGCCGCCGCGCCGTGCCGGCAACAGGATCTTCATTTGGGCGTTGGTCAGGATGCGCTGCATGGCTTCGGCGCGGTGCTGCTGCACGAACAATTCGGGATTGCGTTGATATGCCGGCAGCAAATCCTCAAAGCGCTGCGCTTCCGCGGCCACGAATTCGACCAGCAAATTGCGCGCGGTTTCACCGGCATTCACGCGGGCGCCCGCTTCGCTGCGGGCTTTGCTCACGGTTTCGTTCGCGTAAGTCCGCGCTTCGTTGAGCTGCTGCGCGGATCGGACCTCGGCTTCCAATACAGCATCGAATTCCTGCCGCAATTGCCGCGGCGGGATGACCTGGGGAAGGTCGATTTGATCCACGGCCACACCGAGGTTCTCGGCGGCAATGATCTGTTCGAGGCGCGCCCGGACTCTTTCGCGGAAGCCGGCCGTGTCCCGGGTGAGCGCGTTGTCCACGGTGTAGTGCGCGGCCGCGTGAATGAGCGCGTTATTAAACGCATTCTGAACCGCATTCGAGCCATTGACAAAGTCGAACACGTAGCGCAGGCCCGGCTCCGAGATGCGGTAACGCAAGGCGCCGCGCGCATGGATAATGTTGCCGTCGGCCGTGAGCAGGTACCCTTCGCTGGCGGGATTGAGCGAGTCGCCCGGCGGCAGTTCCGCCTGGGCCGCTTCGAGCGTGGCCGAACTCGCATACCAGCCCACCGTCGAGCGCACCGTTTGCACCTGGCCGACGGGGATGCGCACGACTTCATCGATGGGATAGGGAAAGGCCCAGTGCGGTCCCGGCCCCAGCAAGGCCTCTTCGCCGTCACCGACCACCTTTCCGAAACGCAAAATGACCGCCCGCTCCTGAGTGCCGACTGTGAAGAATCCGGACCCGAGAAAAACCAGGACCAGCACGATCATCAGCCCTTTGATGACGGCGAAGCTGCTCTTGAGCGCTTCGGACAACGCGCGCGAACCGGCGTCGTCCAGCACTTCCGGCTCCGGCGGCGGCGCGGAACCGGGCGTCTGGAACTCCGGCGGGCCTTGAGGCGTGTCGTTCATTCAGAGGTCTTTTTCAGTTCCGGCGCGGTCGGGGCGGCGCGCAACAAATCGAGAGGCGACGTGCTTGCATCCAGAATCAGGGTGCTGCGCTCTTTCAAAAATGCCTCGAGCGCGTTCAGTTTCAGTATGAAGTTCGCCAGCTCCGGATTCTGCTCGAAGACCTTGAAGGATTCGGCGGCAGCCTTCTGGCCCTCGCTGCGAATGCGCGTGGCCTGGGCCTCCGCATCGTTGAGGATGCGCGCGCTTTCCAAATCGGCGCCCGAACGGATCTCGGCGGCGCGCCGTTCGCCTTCCGATTGAATCTCGCTGATGAGCACCTGGCGCTCGGACCGCATTTGTTCGAAAACGGTTCTGGTGACACTCTCAGGCAGGCCCAGCTTCTTGATGCCGAGAAACCGGATATCGATTCCGTAATTATTGGCGCGGGCCGCGGCCTGGACTCGTTCCAACATCTCATTCTCGATCTCGACGAATCGCAGCTCCTCCGCGTCGGTGGAGATGAAGTGCGAAAAAGGATGCTGGCCCACCACCCCGCTGTAGGCATTGCGGACGAGGCCTTCCAGGCTTTCGCGCGCCTTTGAGACCGAGCCGTCAAATGCGGGAAAGAAAAGCTTGGGATCAACGATGTTCCAGCCCACGTAAACCATCATGAGCAGGTTGAACCCGTCGGAAGTCATCACCTGCTCGAAGGGGCTTTCGAAGTTGTGAATGCGCTGGTCGAACTTGTGGACCTTTTGCATCGGCCAGGGCCATTTGAAGTGCGCCCCGGCGGAGACATCGCGCGTCGGCCGGCCAAAAGTGGTGACCACCGCCACCTCGGTCGTGCGCACCTGAAACATGAACAGGAGCAGACCGAACACGATCAGCAACAGAATACCGACGACCAACGTGAGACTTTTACGTTTCATAGAAATCAGGTTTGCCGGCTCATGACCGCGCGGCGACACGCCTTTCCGCGGTTAAACTTTTTGCAACGGACATTCTCTGGATGAAATCGTTCATCTGCCTTCAACACTCGGCAGCGGAACGCTCAAAAGATCCGGCCGAAGTTTCTCCTCGAGGTTCAACAGAACCACATCCTGCGTGTTGGTCGCCGCCATCACGATCTTGCGGGCGCCGGCTGCGCCCTGGGCCAGCGTTTCCAGGTAAGCGCGTTGCGCATACACGCTGGGCGAAGCCAGGTAAGCCGGCAACTGGTTGGTAAATTGGGCGGCCTGGGCCAGGCTGCTGACCTCCATGCGCTGCCGTTCCGCCTGGGCGCGCCGCTTCCGGCGAACCGCTTCCGCCTCGGCCAGGGCATTGGTGCGAATCTTGTGCGCCTGGGCTTCGAGGATGTTCGCCTGGCGCCTGATGCGCGCGCCCACCACATTCTCATAAGCTTCCGCCACCGCGACCGGCGGATGGATGTCCTGCATGCCGACAAAAATGATTTGCACGCCCAGCTCCAGTTGATCGGCGCGCCGCTGAATGCGGTCGCGCAGCGCGGCGCCCGCCGCAAATCGGCCCGAGGAAATGACCTCCAGCATGTCGGCGCTGGCCAGATAACGAACCACTTCGCGAGTAGCCATCTGGTGCAACAACTCGGCGGCGTCGGTGTAGTTGTAGGCCCACGATTTGAGGTCGCGAATCTGGAATTGCACCGGAATGCTGGCCGAGAGGAGATTCACCGGCGGCCGCTTCTTGCCGGTTGCATCGTTGGTCGAAACCTGGGAATCACGACTGGCCACCAGCAACAGGAATTCGTCCTGATAATGGCTCACGGTCCAAAGCAGCGTCTCGGACTCCCCTTCCTCCTCAGCATGTTCAAGCCCGACATGAAACTGTTGGATCTCGCGAGTGCTGTAGCGGTGGAGCTTGTCAATCGGCCAGGGAAACTTGAAATGGAACCCGGGCGCCAGCACTTCCCTGCCGCCCACAGGTTTTCCAAAACGTTCGAGGAGAGCCTGCTCGCCCGCCTCGATGAAAACGAAGCAGGTCGAAAGAACCAGAATTCCTGCCTGGGCCAGCAGCAGCCAGGCAATGGCCTTTTCCATGAATCGGTAAAACCATGTCTCGGACACCTTGAAGCCGAACTGATAATCCAGCGCCTGCGCGGCGGTGGTAATCAGCCCTTCCGGATGCCCCAAGAGGCCGACCAGCCGGCTTTCGTAGAGGAGCCGGGCCGATTTGCCTTTGAGGCGCGGTCGATAAACCTCCAGCACCAAAGTCACCAGCGACTCGGCTGCCAGCAGCATGAGCAGAATGCAGAACGCCCTGGCCGCATACAGGTCGATCCGCGGCAACTCCGCCAGCCACACGACCACCACCGTCACCGCCACCAGCGCATAGAGATAGGCGCCCAGCAGCAGGTAACTCGCGCTCGGGCTGAGCAACCGCCGGTTCTCCAGTCGCACCATGCCCGCGGAATATTTGCCCACGAGAAACAGCACCAGCGCCGTGATGCCCAGGATCGACAGCGCCACCATCGGCTGTTTCAAAGGAGCCGCGATACCGCCGGCGAGCCAGCGCCAAAGAAAAAACGCGCCCAGCGCTTCGATCAGAAACAAGAGAATGGTGAACCCGGGAACGAAGAATTTCTCAAATTGCTCGCGAGCGCGGCGGGCCGGGAACGTGTCCGCCTCCTGGGAAAAAAGGGCGGAACTGGCCGCGCTCTTCGCCATCTCGTCGAACTCGAGCTTTTCAATCGCCTCCCTTGCTTCCAGGCGCATTTGAAAGTAACTGACGGCGGCGGCCAGCAAACCGAGCCCGAGAAAAACCGCGGCCATCTGCCCCGCCGCGGAGTCCGCGTAACGAGCGGCAAAAAAGCCGGTCGCTCCGGCCAGCAGAAGCACGATCAGGTTGACCAGTCCATTCCGTTGTTCGCTGCTTTCCATGCTCAAGCCAGTTCCCGATCTTCAAAAAAATACAAGGCCAATGCCAGCAGCGCGCCCACGTAGGCAGCCATATAAGCGAAGGCGGTTCCGAGGTAACTCCACGGAATGGTTCTGCCCTCCTCCAACGCGTTCGCTGCCCAGAGCAACTGCCAGTTCGGCAAAAGAGTGTAGAGCACCGAAGCCCACCAAACGCCGCTCTCCGCCCTGGTTCCAAAAAAATAATCCGACATCAGGCCAAGGAGAAAGAACGCCGAACAGATCGCCAGCGTCGAAATCATTTCCAGCCGCGTCGAACAGACCACGGCCAGCCCGGCCAGGATCCAAAGCGCGAACAGGATCAGCACCCCGGCCCGGACCATCCGCCAATCGATACCTTCAGCAAACGCCTGGAGCTTCCCTTCCTTGCTGATGAAGTTAATCACTACGAACCCAATCGTGATGACGGCCAGCACGCTCAAAACGGCATCGCTCGCGAACGGGCGGCGCAGGAAAAAATTGCTGAAGCCGGCCAGCGCATAAGCCAGCACAAAGAAGCCGCAAAAGAGCCCGAGCGCCCACCAGTCCGTCGAGCCGTAAGCATCGTAAGCCATCCGGCTCGCCAAGAGGGCGGCCAGCAGATTCACGTAAGTCAGCACAGCCAGGACGGCGATCAAGCCGCTGTATTTCGCGAGGATGAATTGGGCCCGGCTCACTGGCTTGGCCAGGACGGCCAGCGCCGTTCCGGTGTGAATTTCGCGAGTAACCGAATTCGACGCGCTCAAGACCGCGCCGAGCAGGCCCGCCAGAAGCATGACGGCGAGCACGCTGTCTTTGACCAGCTTGGGGTCATCCCCAAAGCCGAAATAAGGCACACTGGCGAGGAAGACCGTGAAAACGGCGGAGGTCGTCATCAGCAGCAGAAAAACCGGCTGCCGGATCAACTCCATAAAGGCGTTAGTGGCGATGGCAAAAAATTGTCGCATCAAATAACCGCGCGTCGGCCGACACCATAAGGATTGCCGGTCCGCTTGCCAAACGCAAAGCATCGCGAGGGCGCGGTGTCCTCACCGCGCCGGGGGCGGTCACAGACCGCCGCTACAGGGTGGCGCTTTTGTAGCGTCAGCTCCATGAACCGCCGTTCCGGCAGCTTCTCTGTAGCGGCGCTGTGAGCGCCGGCAGCGGAAAATGTCCCGCCCGGCC
Source organism: uncultured Verrucomicrobiota bacterium (assembly GCA_964501475.1). GTDB lineage: Bacteria > Verrucomicrobiota > Verrucomicrobiia > Limisphaerales > CAZCUL01 > CAZCUL01. Next base: position 18,848 of record CAZCUL010000820.1, read on the forward strand.
CTGGAGATTGCGGGCGGAAAGCCTCCAGAACAAACAGGCCGGCCACTTTTGTCGCTCCTGT
>CAZCUL010000821.1:0-15681 GCA_964501475.1 uncultured Verrucomicrobiota bacterium
TGGTTCGATCCGCGCAACGGCGGCGGGTTCAAGCGCGGTTCGGTCGGCAGCGTGACCGGCGGGGCGAAAGTCTCCCTGGGGGCGCCGCCGGACCGACCCGAGCAGGACTGGGCCTGCCTTGTCAGGTTGAACTGATTGGCAACCCTCCTGCGTTGGCTGGCCGGATATCGACCCGCACGCTCTGTTCTGTCAAGGGAGCGGCGCGAACCTCGACCGGCAGAAACTTCTTCAACACGTCGATGTTCGTCTCCGCGTGAGAGGACAGCGGCAGAGTTACGAAAGCCCCTCCGCCCGCCAAGGCCATTGGCACCAGAAGTTGATCGGCCAAGTGTTCGCCCACGGGCACGTTCGCATCCAAATAGCGCGCCGCCTCCTTGGCCAGCCGGCCCGCCACCAGTTCCGCGCGCAGTCCCAGCTCGCCAAACCCGCAGAAGACTTCACTGACATTTGCCGCTTCGATTTCGATCAGGAGCGCATTGCCCGGACCTGCCGATTTGACCTCTTCGACGCGGATGTCTTTCGTGTCCAGTGCGAAAGCCCGCTTCAGCACCTTCAATTCGCGCTCGGCGATGTGGCGCGGAAGGCTGGCCAGGATGGCAACGCACTTGATGCCGATGACTTCGCCGCGATTGAGAAGCTCGATGGGCCCGAGCTTCTCTGCCGGTTCGATCACGACCCGCATCTTGCCGCCGCCTGCCGGATAAAATCCGTGACGGTCCAGCTTTGCCTTCACAGATGCGCCCAGCCGTTGAATCAGGGGCAGATAAGTGCCGGCCAGAAATTCGAAGGGCGGCGCCAATGGATTGTGCGTTCCACCGGTCATTACCAGGGCGGAACCGCTGCGGGCAGACATCAATGCCGGCAACAAGGTCTGCAAAAGCAACGGGGCGCTTCCGGCTGTGCCGATGTCGAACCGGTATTCGCCCGGAGCCAGTGTCGAAGGTTCGAAAGTGATCTCGGTGGAGCCGATCACGGCTCCCTGGACCTTTGCCTGGCCGATTTCGGCCGCTGCATTCACTGCCGCCAAATGCTGCGGTTGCAGTCCCGGCCGCTGCCGCCGGGCGCGGATATTCTCCAGTCGAACCGGTTGCTGCGTGGCAAGCGAAAGCGTTAATGCGCTGCGCAGCATCTGCCCGCCGCCTTCGCCGCGCGATCCGTCGATGGTGATCATTGCCAGACTCTAAAGAGAAAAGGCGGAAAATGGCAAAGAGGGAGAGGCAGAATGATCCCAGGCGCGCTTTTATAAAAAAGAATGGTTGCCACATTGTGTCGTTTCGGCGACACAATGATCGCGATTATCCGGATGAGCATTGCGACTTTAAATCGCCCCCCATTCGCCAAGGACTCGGCGGAGCCCGCTCCCGACTTGTCCCGCACCGTCCCACGGCCCAGGCAGGGCGTCTGGAAATTGGCGGGAGAGGTCCTGCGGCACGGCGGTCCCGGTTACTTGCAGTTCGCCATAACAAACGTCTGCAACGCCAAATGCGACTTCTGCGGATTCGCGGTGGACCGGTTCGATCCAAAGCAGCGCCGGAGCGTCACTTTGCACGAAGGCAGGGACGTAATCGATATCGCGGTGCGAAACCACATTGGCTATCTGCTTTTTGTGGGCGGGGAACCGCTGGTCCACAAACAGCTCTCGGCCATGGTCCGCTATGCGGCCGAGTCGGGAATTCACCCGATGATCTGCACCAACGGCTCGCTCTGGACGGATCAGAACATGCGCGAACTGGCCCGGAACGGCCTGAGCAGCGTCATCATGTCCATCGACTCGCACGACGTCGCCCGGCACGAGAAGAATCGCGGGCTGCCGGATGTCTGCCGAAAAATCCAGCAGGCCAACCGGGTCTTTGGCGAATTGGGCATTCAAACCACGGCCAGTGTCACGGCCAGCAAGCTCATTGACGACTACGAGAAACTGCCACCTTTTCTGGCGGAATTGGGATTCCGGAGTTGCACCTTCAGTTATCCGCTCACGTCGCTGGCCTCGAGTTACCTGAGCTTCAGCGATTCAAGCCTCGTCAACTACCGCACTGACGAATTGATCGGTGTGTTCGAGAAGATCAAACAGATGAAGAAGCGGAGCGGGTATCCGGTGGTGAATCCGACCGAATCGCTCAACGAGATGCAGCGGCATCTGCGGAAGGAACCGGAGAAATTCGGTTGCCTTGGCGGCCACAAATATTTTTACTTGGACTGGAACCTCAATCTGTATCGATGTCATTACTGGGAAACACCCATGTGCAGCATCTACGAATTCGACCAATCCAAACTGATTCGGGACGGTTGCACGCGTTGCATGATCGATTGCTATCGAGACCCGAGCGTGCTGCAATTTGCAGCCGTCAGTCTCAGCGATGCGTATCATCATTTTAGAAACGGGAAGTGGATTGCCGCGGCGAAACGGCTATTGGACCGGCGCAATCTGACTTCGATTAAGGCGATCTGGGAGGACCGCAAGTGGATCGGCAAGGTATGAACAATACCGTGTGGGGCGGCGCCGCTTCCGAGCGGCGAGCCCTGCGCGCAGGCCCCCGTCGGCGGCCGGGGCCGGCCTTCTGAGCCGGGGCGCGTCCTCCTTCGAGAAAATAGCAGTGCGGGACTGCGGTGTGTTTTCCTGCGGAAACAGGGCGCCGCAAGCAGAGGAAATCCAACATGTCAAAGCCTGGTGGCAGAAATGGACGTTCGGCCCGCTTGGTCGGCACAGCCAAATACGACGCTCATCATACGGTCCTGAACAAGACCTACGGTGCCCTTGCCGATTTGCGGCGTGAATTGGCGGACTCGAAAGCGGCCGTGGCGGAGCGCGAGAAACTATTGCGCTCCTTCTCCTCCGCCACCGACTCGCAGCGCGCCTGGCTGCTCCTGGAGGATTATTTCGAAAAGCTTTTCCTGACCCGGAAGGATTTCAACGGCCAGGAATGGTGGCCGCGCCTGACCACTGTCCAGGGGGCCGAGCGCCTGGAAGAGCTGGCCATTCTTTTCCTGCGCGCAAACCGCCCGTTGCCCACCGAATTGCTCTCCTACGCCAATCCGGAACGCTTCGCCCGGCTCGAAGAGGCCGAACACGAGCAAAAACACTTGCGCCTCCTTGAAAGCTGGCTTTTGCCCGCCACGCCCGACCATTTCGACGGCCCGCGCGCGGCCTTGCGGCTGCACTGCGCTCCCGTCCCAATTGAAGGTCATCCCACCCTGGCTGCGCTGGCGGTTCGCTTCAATCTCTCCCGGCCGCGCACGGGCGAGAAAGTCCGCGCGCTCCTCGAAATCGTTGAATTGACCGGGCGGGCCTCGCACGAGCAGGAGTTGTTTTCTCCCGAGGACTGGGAGTTCATTCAGTGGCTGACCGCAACCTACGGGGAGAATGCCTTCAAGCGGGAGGGCGCCCGCGAGGTCGCCATTCGGCTGGAAGGGTTGGAGCTTTTGCAATGGCTGGCGCGCTGGGGCAATTCCGACCGGCTCCAAAACGAAAGTCAGCCGCTGGCTTTTCACGGCGAAACCATTGTCCTCATGCCGCATTTGGAGGCTAAAACCAGCGAGGTCTCCTTTACTCATCTTTTCCGCCTTCCCAATGGAGATGTGCGGTCCATGCAAGAGGCGGTCATCTTTGCCGGCCGCCCGTCGCTGGCGCTTCTGGATCATACGTTCTACCTCCTGCGGAACGCCCCGCCGCCCGCTTTGCTCGAACATTGGGCGCACGCGCCCGCCATTCCGGTGGCAAAATTGAGCCATCGCCTCCGCGCGCACCTGCGCAAGACCCAGGCCCAAAACGGCGCCGGCTGGGAAGAGCTTTGCACCACCCACCCGGCCATCCCGCAATTTGTCTTCGAATTGAACGACGATACCGTCCGCCTCCGGCTGCTGGCCCGCAGTGATCGAGACCAAAGCGGCTGGCATTGGACCGGGCAGGAATGGAAGGCGGACCAGGAACTGAGCGCGGACAAGCCGAACATCCTGGAAGACGAGCGGCTGGATGCAGCCGTCCTCTGGTTGCGCCGGCTCGATTGGTTCACTCCGGAGCGAGGCTTATGGGTCGGGGATGCCAATGAGAACTTTCTCCATTCCCTCGCGCAGGCCTGGCCGAATCGTCCCGAAAACGCGGAGTATCTCGGAAACCCGGCCTTTCACAGGCTTTTCCTTTCTTCGCGGCCCTTGCGCCCCAGACTCCTGGTCAAAGGCAGCGGCATCGACTGGTTCACGGTCTCCGCCGAATGGGAACAGGAAGGCTTGAAGTTGACGCCGGCCGATCTCGAGCGTCTGCAAAGCGCGACGGGCCGGTTCGTGAAACTGCCCGATGCCGGCTGGCTGGAACTGGACCGCGCAGCCGTCGAGCGGGCCCATCAAACCATGGCCGACCTCGGCCTGGATGATCTGAGCGCCACGCCCGTCAAGATCGGCCTCGAACAGGGGACGCATCTGGATGAGGAGGCATTGCAGGTTTTTGGGGATGGTGTCGAAGCGCAGGCGCTGCGGAAACGGATCGCCCATTTCGAGGGCATTCCCGATGCCAGCCTGCCTGGCGGCCTCGATGCCGCCCTTCGCCCTTATCAGAAGGAAGGATTCAATTTCCTCTGTCATCTCACGCAGATGAAACTGGGCGGGATTCTGGCTGACGATATGGGGCTGGGCAAAACCCTGCAGACTCTCTCGTGGCTGGGCTGGTTGAAGGAACGCAGCCGCAAAAACTGGCATCCGGCCCTGGTCATTTGTCCCGCATCGGTCCTGCACAACTGGAGACGGGAAGCGAATCGCTTTACCCCGCAGATGAAAGTCCTGGTCCTGGAAAGCGGCGCCGCCCGCCACAACCTGCGCAAACAAATTCCGCATTACGATTTGATCGTGACAAACTACGCGCTGCTCCGGCGGGACCTGGAAGCGCTGCAAAAATTCCACTTCAGCGCCGTCATTCTGGACGAGGCGCAGTTCATCAAAAACCCCTCCGCGCAGGTCACGCAGTCGGTCAAACAGTTGAAAGCCACCCACCGCCTGGCCCTCACCGGCACGCCTTTGGAGAACCGCCTCCTGGACCTTTGGAGCATCACCGACTTCGTGCAGCCGGGCTACCTCGGCAATCAGCATTACTTCTGCGAGACTTACGAACCGCGCGGCGAAGGCGAGGAGGTCGTTGCGGTCCAGCGGATCGCCCGGCGCCGCCTTTCAGCCAAATTGCGCCCGCTCATGCTGCGCCGGCTCAAAACGCAAGTCGCCAAAGACCTTCCCGAACGCATCGAAGAACGCCGTGATTGCGACCTGGACGAATCCCAAAGAAAACTTTACCTGGCTGAACTGCGGCGCAGCCGGGAACAGGTCCTCAATGCGGTCGCCGAAAAGGGCCTGAACAAAAGCAAGATTCACGTCCTGGCCGCGCTGACGCGCTTGCGGCAAATCTGTTGCCATCCCCGCCTCGTGGGCAACGACACCGCCTCCGGCAAAACCGAAACCCTCTTCGAACTGCTCGAACCGCTCCTCGCCGAAGGGCAGAAGGTTCTCATTTTCAGCCAATTCGTCCAGATGCTGAAGCTTCTCGAAAGCGAATGCCTGCAACGCCAGATTCCAACCCATATTCTGACGGGCGAGACGAGGGAGCGGCAGAACATCGTCCAGGCTTTTCAAAGCGACCCCCGCGCCGCCGTCTTCCTCCTCAGCCTCCGTGCCGCCGGCACCGGCCTCAACCTGACCACGGCAAGTTATGTGGTCCTTTACGATCCGTGGTGGAATCCCGCCGTCGAGGCGCAGGCCATCGACCGCTCGCATCGCATCGGACAGACCCGCACGGTCAACGCCTACCGGCTGATCGCGCCGGGCACCGTCGAGGAAAAGATTTGGGAGCTGCAACAGCGCAAAGCCCAGACGATTGCTGATGTCCTCGGCGAGGAAGGCTTCGCCCGCAGCCTCTCCCAATCCGACCTCGAGTATCTCTTCTCGGAGGAGTGACCCGCCGTGAAATCGGCCGGTGGCCCATGAAGGTCCGCCGTTCCGCAAGCCTGTCGTCCTCGTTGAAGCCGAGAATGCGGGCGGTGCCATCGCCGATGTCCGAGATCGGATCGATCAGGGCGCCTGCGAGACTGAAGTGTGCCGCCCCAGGCATCGGCGCGGGGATTAAAAAAAAGGGATCAGCGTGCCGACGCTGCGGGAGAGAGTGCCGAGGTCCGAACCTTTGCGACGATTGCAGACGGGGCAGGTAAAGGCCAGGTTCTCCAATTCAGAGCTTCCGCCATGCTTGCGGCTGATGATGTGGTCCACCTGGAATGCGAAGAAGCCGTCGTCTTCGTGGAGCAGGCAGTATTCGCAGAGGAAGTCAGCTCGTTCCGCCACGAGGCGGCGCGTCTCCTCGCTAACGAAGCTGTTCATTGGCGAGGCGTTGGCGGGCGCGGGCTTTGGCCAGTCGCATGATGTGCTCCAAATTCCAGGTAGTGATCGAGTTCGGCTTTCTCTTCGGGCGACAGGCCGGTGGTTTTTTCACGCTCGATCAGCGTGGCGACCCTTTCACTGGCCTCTGGCGACGGGCGGAAGGAGACGATGGAACTGGGGCTGGGTCCCGAAGCGATGAAATCAATCACTTCCTCGTAACCTTTCATACGGAGACAAGGTTAGCCGCCCGCGCGGGAATTGCCAACCAAAGTTCCTCAATCGCCGCGCTCCGGGGATGGGAACTCTACGTTTCGCGTGCCACAGTGAACGGCCCACGCCCAGCGTTCCGAAGGACCTGAACCGTCTTGAATTCTAGAGCTTATGAATTGCCTGACATAAAGAAGAAGTTTTTCTAAGGGTCCCCACGCAAAGGGATTTCCATTTTTGCCGGAACACATAGGAGTTTAATTTTCCTCACGAATCTGGCACAACCGGAGCAACCATGCCGCACGACATTGTTGACAACCGCGAGCTTCAACTTGCCGACGCAGTTTGTCCCCTGCTTAGTCAATCTGTCCGGGCACACTTTGCGGTCGGCTACTTCTTCCTCAGCGGATTCAAAGCCATCGCCAAGGAACTCGAAAACGTTCAGGAATTGCGTCTGCTGATCGGGAATACTTCAAATCAGGAAACCATCGAGCAACTGGCGGAGGGCCACGCGTCTCGCGAATCTATCATCGCCCAGCAACGCGAGGGCGAATTTCTGAACGCTCCACAGCGGGCGAAGCTCGTTGCGGAGAGCGAACGCAAGATGCGCGAACGGTTGGAACGTCTCGACCAGACGGACGATGACCAATCACTGGTTGAGCAACTCGTCCGGCTGATTTCAGAGGATCGGATGAAGGTGAAGGTTTTCACGCGGGGACGCCTTCACGCCAAAGCCTACATCTTCGATTATCCAACGGAGCGCTTCGAGCGCGGCATAGGCATTGTGGGCAGTTCTAATCTCTCGCTGGCCGGTTTGCGTGACAACACCGAATTAAACGTCATCGTTCACGGGAATGCTAATCACGAGCAATTGACCAGGTGGTTTGATCAGTTGTGGAACGAAGCTGAGCCATTCGCCGCAGAATTGATGACACAGTTGAAGTTGTCTTGGGCATTGGACGATTCGGTGACGCCATACGAACTTTACCTCAAAGTCCTCTACCACCTTACCAGAGACCGGTTGGAGGAACCGGACGTGCCCATGCCCGCCGATTTCCCGCCGCTAGCCGACTTCCAATGGGCAGCCGTCAAAAGCGCCATTCGCATCTTGAAACTCCGCCACGGCGTTTTCATCAGCGACGTGGTGGGGTTGGGGAAATCATTCATCGCCGCCGCGCTGCTCAAGTGGCTGAAAGTTCGCGAGCGGCAGCGTGCGCTCATTATTTGCCCGACTCCGTTGGTGAGAATGTGGCGCGACAGATTCGTTGACCGCTACGATCTCGGTGCAGAAGTCCTTAGCCTTGGTATGTTGAGTCAACCAAACTTCGCATTCGAGGAAGAATGCTTTCAGAACAAGCAAATCGTCCTGCTCGACGAATCTCACAATCTCCGGCACAGCGATTCACTTCGTTACGACCGGCTTCACCAATTCCTTCATGGCTTGGGCTTGCCCGTGGTTTTGCTGACGGCCACGCCGCGCAACAGCCGTGCTCGCGACATCCTGAACCAAATCCGGCTTTTCAATGCCGACGATAAGATTGACCTCGGCGTCGAGCCGCGCTCCCTTACCAAATACTTCAAGCTCATCGAAAACGACGAGCGGCCGCTTCCGCCGTTGTTGCAACATTTCCTCATTCGCCGGACGCGCAAGCACATCCGCGAGCACTGGCCCGACGCCAAGGTGGATGGCCGGCCCGTGCGTTTTCCAACCCGCGTTCTCAAGACGATTGATTACAGCATCGAAAACACCTACGGCGGATTCTACAAGCGGCTGCGCGACCTGATCGAACCACCGGACGCCAAGAAAAAGAAAACCATCGGCATGACTTACGCGCGTTACGGCCTCCATCTCTACGTCGTGCCCGGCAAGAAGGACGTTGCGCCCTACAACGATTTGGTGCGCGCGGGCCAGCGGCTTCACGGCCTCATGCGCACTCTCCTATTCAAGCGGCTTGAGTCGAGCGTTGTAGCCTTCCGGGAAACTGTCATGCGGCTGATCGAGCGCCACAGAATCTTCCTGAATGGTTTGGACGATGGCGTGGTAATCGCAGGCGAGAGAGTTGAAGACCTGCTTAAAGGAGTCGAAGAAGGCGACGCGGAGAACGCCGACTTGCGCGCTCAGTTGGAAAAACTCGCGGAGAAATACGATCCGAATGATTTTCGATTGGCGGACCTGCGCCGTGATGTGGAATCAGACCTGGCAACCTTGCGGGAAATGGCGGAGCACGTTGCGCCGATCACTCCTGACAAAGACGCAAAACTGCAACGGCTGCTCAAGTGGATGGGCGACGAGCCGCTGTTGCGCACGCACAAGCTGCTCATCTTCACGCAATATATTGACACAGCCCAATACATCACCGGTCAGTTGCGCGACGCAAAGGTCCGCTCGCCTGAAACCATTGAACACGCGGACAGCACGCGCGAGGATCTCCAAACTTTCGTTGTCCGCTTCGCGCCGATTGCTAACGAAGCGAAAGCGCCGGTCAAGCACCCGATTCACGTTCTGGTTGCGACCGACGTTTTGAGCGAAGGATTGAACCTGCAAGACGCCGCGCTCATTCTGAACTACGACTTGCACTTCAACCCGGTGCGTCTCATTCAACGTTTCGGGCGCATTGACCGCATCAACTCGCCGCACACGGAAATTTACGCCTTCAATTTTCTGCCGGAACTCGAACTGGAACGCCACTTGGGAATTCAAACCATCCTGCGCGGGCGTATTCAGGACATTCACCAGACCATCGGCGAAGACGCGGCCATTCTCGAACCCGACGAGCAACTGAACGCCGACGCCATGTATGCCATTTACGAAGGCGACGGGAAGAAACTTGAAGCCATCGAAGACGTGATGGAAGCGAGCGTTGACCTTGAAGTTCAGGAGGCCGAAGATCTGATGCGTCGCATCAAGCGCCAGCAACCGGAACTTTTCGCGCGTATCACTTCGCTTTCCAACGCCGTCCGCACGGCCAGGCAACTTGTTGCCGCCGACACCATCCCGCAAAAACGCCCTGCCGTGTTCTTCTTCGGGCAAGCCGGAGATTTTCAACGCCTCTGGCTCGCCGATGTCGAGGGCAACATCGTCGCCGAGGACAACCATTCCTCACTCATCACCATCGCCTGTCCGCCGGACGAAAAACGGCGCAGGCTGCCGCCGGATTACAACGCCCTTGTCACGAAACTCAAAACGAAGTTTGACCAGCAGTATCAGGAATATCTCGCGGCTGGCGGCACCCCGCATCGTCTCACTGTTTCTCAACGCTGGGCGCTGGACACGATTCGGGATGCTTACAAGGCAACGCCCGATCTATTCACTGCTCCCGGCGAGTTAAAGCCCGCGCAAGAGCGGTTGGAGCGGTTGCGCAAACTCTGGAGCGTAAGCCCGATTGACGCCCGCGTTGAATTCGCCTTGCGCGGATTGCGAAACCAGAAACCATCGCCGGACGAATCAATCAACCGGCTCGAATCCATCGCCTTTGAATACAAACTCGACGCGCTCGCGGAACGTCAGGTTGAAGTTTCCAAGCTGGCAACCGAGCCGGTAATCATCTGCACCGAAGCGCTCGTATGAAATACGCGCAACTCCTTAAAGCGATTGACTCGGCCAGCCAGCAGTGGCTCGGACGCGCCGCCGCCGTCGTCAATCAATCCCTCGTCATCCGCAACTGGCTCATCGGCGCTTACATTGTCGAGTTCGAGCAACACGGAGAAGACCGGGCCAGCTATGGCGGTGAGTTACTTGAAGTTCTCAGCCGCGACCTGGCAGGTCGGGGATTGAACGGGCTTTCGACCACGAATCTGAAACAATGCCGACAGCTTTACTGGGCTTACCCGCAAATTCGTCAGTCACTGTCTGACCTTTTCGATGCCTCAACTGGTTTGCGCCAAATTCGTCAGACGCTGTCCGACGAATTTGCACCGCTCCTGTCAATTCCGTCAACGGCGTTGACGGAATCATCTCTCGCAATGGCGCCAGCGGAAATCCGCCCGCTAAAGGCCGAAACCGTTCTTCACTTTTCCTGGTCGCAACTTCTCGAACTCATCCGCCTCGACGACCCGCTCAAACGCGCCTTCTACGAAAACGAGTGTTTGAAGGGCAACTGGTCCGTCCGTCAACTCCAGCGCCAGATCGGTTCGCTGCTGTTTGAACGCACTGGCCTTTCCAAAAACAAAGCCGCCGTCCTCAAGCGCGCCCGGCGTCAAGAGCCGCAGGAAACCATCGAAGACCTTATCCGCGATCCTTACGTCCTCGAATTCGCCGGCCTCGCGGAGTTGCCGCACTATACCGAAAGCGAACTGGAAAAAGCCTTGCTCGATCACCTGCAAAAATTTCTGCTCGAACTCGGGGTCGGATTTTGTTTTGAAGCCCGCCAATTCCGCATCACCCTCGGCAACAAGCACGATTACGTTGACCTCGTTTTTTATCATCGGCACTTGCGTTGCCATGTGCTCCTGGATTTGAAGGTGCGCCCGTTCAACCATGGCGACGCGGGGCAGATGAATTTCTACCTCAACTATTTCAAGGACCGCCTGGCCGCGCCCGGCGACCAACCGCCCGTCGGCATCATTCTTTGCAGCAACAAAGACGGCGCTGAAGTCGAATACGCCACCAGCGGCATCAGCAACAAACTCTTTGTCTCCCGCTACCTCACCGCGCTGCCCTCCGTCGAGCAACTCAAGCGATTTGTCGAAACAGACCGCGCCCGCACCGAAGCCCTCATCGAACAACAGAAGCGGCTGCGTCCAGGGAAGGCGGCGTCTCGAAAAACTCGACGTCCAAAAAAGTCCTGACTTATGGCCGCTCACCGCAACCGCGAACTCGAAGACAGGATTGAATCCCTCCTGAAATCTCCCGTTCGCACCAAGGCCGATCTTGCCAGCCTGTTCTGTAAGCTGCTCGGTTTTGAATATGTCGGTCGTGCTCTCTCCAATCGCGACAAGGAAACGAGACAAGTTCATGCAACGGCTACCAAGACCCGGTAAAAGGCGAGGGCAGCACCTGGAAACAGAAGGTCAAGGAACATTTCATCCAAAGCAGTTTGTTCGGCGTGGACATCCAGCAGCAGGCCATTGAAATCTGCCGTCTCCGCCTCTGGCTCAGTTTGCTGGTGGACTATGAACTCGGCGTGAACCCCTTCGAGGCCGAGCGCAGCAAGTTCATCGCGGCCATCGGCCACATCTCCCAACTGCCGAACCTGGAAATGAACTTCCGGCGCGGCGACAGCCTCCACGATTACATCTGCGGTCATCCGGTGCGGCTCGACGGTACGCAACTGGCCGATTACACCGATGACCTGGCGCTCATTGAGAAAAAAGGCGAGCAACTGCACCACGCCAAACGCGCCGACACAAAAAAGAAACTCCGGCTCGAAATCCTTTCCCGCCGCCTCGCCCTCGGCAAACGCGTCGTCACCGACCAGATTCAGGCGCTGCGAACCAACCAGCAAGTGGGCGATCTGTTCGGCACGGAAGGTTCCGACGCCGCAACCCAACGGCGGGTGGATGCTGAAATCGCCCGCCTCCACGATGCGCTCAAGCAACTGAAAAGAGACGAGGAGGATTTCAAACGCCTGGAGTCCCGCCCGTTCGACAAGGATTTCTACCGCAAGCTCCGCAAGCTGGAAGGCGCAGAACCGGACGGCCCGCACAATTTTGTCTGGCGGCTCGACTTCCCGCACGTCCTTTCAGAAAAGGAAAGGGGAACGGTCCTGGACAATCTCGCGCTCGTCAACGAAGCCGGACAGGGAGAACTGGTCAAAGCCAAAAGCAAATCAGCGGCAGGCTTCGATTTGATTGTCGGCAATCCGCCATTTGTCACGGCACGCAACCCGGAGAAGCGCGAGCTTTACCGCGAGCGTTGGCCGCGAGTCTGCCACATGAAGTTTTTGCTCGTCTGCCCGTTCTTTGAATTGAGTTTCGGCCTGCTCAAACCGGACGGGCAACTCGGCTTTATTGTCTCGAATGCTTTTGCCAAACGGGAATTCGGCCAGCCACTCATTGCGGACTTCTTCCCGACCGTGGACTTGCAAAAGGTCGTTGACTGCTCTGGCCTGCTTTTCCCCGGCCACGGCACGCCGACTTGCCTCGTGTTCGGAGCGCAACGTAAGCCTGATAACGAATCGCCGATTCGGCTCGTTGCCATTCTCCCCGGTGGCGGAGACCTTCGCACACCGCCGGAAGAATCACCGCTCTGGCACACGCTCGAAAAACAGCATGACCATCCCGGTTTTGAAAACGAACTTGTCACGGTTTCTGATCGAGCCCGCAAAGACATGGGCAAGTGGCCGTGGAGCTTTGATGTCGGCGCAGCGCCGACGAAGCAGCACATTGACAACGTTGAGGAAGGGCCTCTGTCGGATTTCCTTGGGGGAAGTGTTGGTTTCGATGCGATTTCAGCCGCGAACGACATTTTCTACTTGCGTGAGGACGTATTCCGACGGCTCGCGATTCCTGCGGAGTTCGCGAAGCCATTGCTCGTTGGGGAATTGCTCAGGAACTATGAACCGGACCTGAGCAGCCTCACTCTCTGGCCGTATGCCGCCAAGGACGCAGCGCCCAAGTTGATTCCGCTGGTGAGGGAATACCTGACGCCATTCCGGTCATTCCTCGAAGTGCGTTCGCAGTTCCGAAAGACGCAGCTTGAGGCTGGGTTGGAGTGGTTCGAGTTTCGCGAATACCACCGGCGCGCACTTCAAAGGCAACTGACTTACGCAGACATCGCCACGCACCTTCACGTCGTTCTCTCTGAGGGCGCTCGTGTTTTCAATCAGCACGCACCCGTTATCGAACTTCCACACACAGCAAGCGCAGACGACTGTCACTTGGCTGCTGGCGAGTTGAATTCAAGCACCGCGCTGTTTTGGTTGAAGCAGATATGTTTCAACAAGGGCGCAGGTGAGGATGAACACCGCGACCGATTCGAGTTCGCAGGCGGAAAGATTGAACAAGTGCCCATCCCCGCTCCATTCGCCGATGCTCTGCGGGGCAAGCCGAACGCGCTGGCGGAGCGATTGACCGCGTTGTCGCGCGCCTGCTGGGAACGCGGGACCGAGTTGCCGTCGCTGGCGTTGCGGAAGTTGTTCGAGAAATCCGGCGAGGCGTATCACGCCTGGAACGCTGCGTTGCCCGGCCACGTCGCGCCGCACGCCAAACTCGGAACGCCCTTCACCACCACCACCGAATTGCAGGAGCGTTTCGCCCGCGCCGTGTCCTTGCGCGAGCAGTTGCGCGCCGGGATGGTCGCCCGGCAGGAAGAAATGGATTGGCTGGTCTATGCTGCGTATGGACTCGTGCCGGCCGACGCGCCGTGTGTCTCCTCCCTCTCCCCGCTCGTGCTTCGCGGGGAGAGGGGCAATCCAGAACGTCCCTCCTCTCCCCGACCCTCTCCTCCATCCGATGGAGGAGAGGGTGAAGGCATCGCGCCGTTGCTCGAATCCGAGCGCCCTTTCCGCCTCTGGGCCAAAGCGGACGGCGATTTCGCCAAAGCGGTCGCGCTGATTCCCGCCGACTGGCCGAAACCGCGCAGCGCATTATGGGAAGCGCGCCTCTCTGCCATCCGCGACAACGAACATATCCGCCGCATCGAGCAGCCGGTCTATAAACGCCGCTGGGACGAGCAATGGAAAGTGAGCAACCGTTGGATGGCCGGTCCGGTCGCCTACGCGCAGGAATTCGTGGACGCCTTCCGCTGGTGGCTCGCCGAGAAAGCCGAGTGGCATCTGGAAAACAAGGCGGATGGCGGCCCGTTGGATTTGAGCGCTTGGGCAACCGCGTTGTGGAAAGACAAACGCATCCAAGCCGCGTGGCCGGTCGTGGCCGACGCAATTCATCAGGTTGGTCAGTTCAAATTTGACGCCAGCGAAAACGAGAGCAAGAAGTTGCTCTCCCTGGATGCCAGTTACGAATCCTTCACCAGATTTCTCAAAGAAACCGCCGCCGACGAATCCGTCCCCGCTGGCATTCCGCCCGCCGTCCCGTGGGATGAACTGGCCGCGAAGAAAAAGTGGAAGCCTGCCGAGTTGAAGAAGGCGCAGAAAGTGCGCGGCAAATTGAACGTGCCACGCGAGCGGTTTCGGCAGACGGAGGACGGCGAGTTCGTGTGGGCTGGAAACGGGAAATGAAAGGGCTGATGATGAGGAGGACAGGAAAGGGAGCAACATGAAAATCGGTTTGCTACCCGCCGCTTCACGAGCGACGTCCGATTACGTCCAGCCTATCGATTCCAATTGAGCATCGCAAACTGCAAATTCTGCGACCAAGTCAACGACGGTTGCAAAGACGGGGAATTGCCTCGCTCGCGCCGCCGAAACGGGCAGGTGGAACACCCACGCTACCTCGCTGGAGAATCCGCCACCTGTTGACGGTTCAATTGATTACTGCGTCCTTCCTGTCTTCTCCGCCCCTCTCCGCCCCTCCCGGCCTCTCATTTTGTTGATGCAAAAGTGGCGGACCTTTGGCATGCATGGACAAAATCGTTGAAGTTCGACAGATCGTGCGAAACTGGCGCCGGCCTACCGCAGGCGCTTTCTCAACCAAGAACCATCTGAAAGTTATGAAAACGACGGCACAACTTCTGACAATTGTCATTTCCCTGCACGCTTCGAGCCAGCTTCTGCCGGCTCAATCCGCCTCCGAAGCGCAAAAGCAAAAGCGGCCTCCAGCCCCGTTCTTCAAAAAAATGGGGGACCACCATCATCCCGTCACCACCGATTCCGAGAAAGCACGGCGCTACTTCAACCAGGGCATGTTGATGCTCTTTGGATTCAATCACGCCGAGGCCATTCGCTCTTTTAACGCGGTCGCGCAGCTCGATCCGGATTGCGCGATGGCTTACTGGGGCATCGCCTATGCGCTCGGGCCGAATATCAACGCGCCCATGGACGAAAGCGCCGTGCCCAAGGCCTGGGAGGCTCTGCAGAAGGCGGCCGCCCTCAAGGAAAAGGCCAGTGAACGCGAACGAGCCTACATCGAGGCGTTATCGAAGCGCTACAGCGAAAGCCCGCCCAAAGACCGCGCGCCGCTCGATCAGGCCTATGCCGACGCCATGCGGAACGTCGCGCGCCAGTTTCCCGACGATCTCGATGCCGCCACTCTCTGTGTCGAGGCGCTGATGGATACCATGCCCTGGGA
>CAZCUL010000822.1:0-5445 GCA_964501475.1 uncultured Verrucomicrobiota bacterium
AGTGCGCCGGCAGAGCGCTTTCGGGGAACGTCTCCCGACCGGGTTAAAGCGGCGTGGCGCTTCGCCTGCGGCCGCACCCCATGCGTTTACTCCAAAAGTCCCATGAGCACGGCGTTGGCTTCCTGCTTCACCGACAAAACCTGCCGGAGCTCTTGCCTGGCCTTTTCCAGCTTGGCTTCCTTTGCTTCCCGGGCCTGCCGGTAAGCGGCCAGCTTCGACTTGATTTCCTCGGCCGAAGCATCTGCCTCGATGGCCTTTTCCAGGGCTTCGACTTCAGGGCTGGGTTCGCCGCCAAAACGCCGGCGGTCATCGCCACCGCGGTCGCCGCGATCTCCGCCGCGTCCTCGCGGTGGACCGCCAAACCCGCGGCCGCCAACCCCCACCTCTCGGCGGGCTTCCATGACGGCGGCAATTCGCGTTTCCAGGACTTTCCATTCGGCGTCGTCCTTCACGCCCAACTGTTCACGATAACGCTCCATGATGCGCTGCCGGAATTCTTCCGGATCGAAGTTTCCGCGGCCCTGGCGTTCCTGGGCGAAAAGCTGCGGTCCGCTCAAACAGAGCGCGGCGCCCATGCCAGCCAAAACAAGGATATGCTTTAATGATTTCATAACTGTCACTGACTCGAATTGCTTGGTTGATGTTGTGAAATACAGAGGCGCATCGGTGCGCTACTGTTGTTACGAGGTTTCCTTTTGCACGTGACGTGCCACACCCGCGGATGCCCCGTTTCATTGGGTCAGGCCAGGAGATTGCGCAGGATTTGCGCAATCGGACCTCCCCGCCTGCGCAGCTTTTGCGCGCTTCCAACCGGGGCAACCGACCTCGTTCCCTCAGGCCAGAACAGCGTCGGTTCTTGCCGTGAGAGACGGCCGCCCGCGTTGTCGCCCCGAGCAGTCACACTCGACATTTACCGGGACAAATCACCGCTACGTTGGCCCGTTCCTCCCAGGTTTGTCCGGGCCCCTTGGGTTCATGTCCCAACCTTCGCGCCTGCTGCAAATGCCAGCGCAAGATTGTTTGCAAAGCAGCGCCCGACCGTATAAAAAGACTGTAAATACAGGACCCTGTTTTCGCGTCAGTATGTCATTGATGGTTCGATTCTTTCGCAGTCTTGGGATCGCATTGTGCGCGGGCACGCTTTGCCAGGCGGCCGGCGCCAGTGAACCTGAACCGTTGTCGCCGGACCGGCTCGACTGGGAACAGGAGCGGGAATTCTGGTCGTTCCGCAAACCTCTCCCGCAACCTCGCCCGTCCGTGCAAAACGGGGAATGGCCCCGCCAACCTCTCGATTACTTTATTCTGGCCCGGCTGGAGCAGGACCGATTGCGGCCTTCGCCGGAAGCGGAGAATCGCACTTTAATCCGCCGCGTCACTTTCGACCTGACCGGTCTGCCGCCAACGCCTGGAGAAGTCGCGGACTTCCTTGCTGACAATGGCGCCGATGCCTACGAACGTCTGGTCGAGCGCCTGCTTGCTTCTCCCCGATTTGGCGAACGCCTGGCCAGCCTTTGGCTTCCGCTCGCCCGCTATGCTGAAGACCAGGCGCATCAAGTGGGCAGCGATACGAAGTTCTTTTATCCGAACGCCTACCGCTACCGCCAATGGATCATTGACGCCTTCAACAGCGACTTGCCCTACGACCAATTCGTCAAGTTTCAATTGGCTGCCGACAAATTCGATTCCGCCGCGACCCCGGACCTGGCCGCGCTCGGATTTCTCGGGCTCGGTCCCAAATACTACAATCGCGGCCGCCTCGAAGTCATGGCGGACGAATGGGAAGATCGCGTGGATACCGTCACCCGGACCATGCTGGGGATGACCGTTGCCTGTGCGCGCTGTCACGATCATAAGTTCGAGCCGATCACGATGCGCGACTACTACGCGCTGGCGGGTGTCTTCGCCAGCACGCGCATGGTGAACAAAACGGACGAAGGCAAGGTCTTGAAGGGCGATATAACCGCCGACAAGATGGGCTCGGAGACACTCCACATGGTTGAGGATGGAGAGGTAAAGAATCTCAACGTCTTTATTCGTGGCGACGCAGGGCGCAAAGGTCCGGAGGTCGAAAGGCGCTTTTTGCGGGTGCTTTCCAGCGGCGAACCGGAATCATACGACGAAGACAGCGGCAGAAGGAGACTCGCGGAGGCAATTGCGAACCGCGAGAATCCATTGACCGCCCGGGTAATGGTGAACCGCGTCTGGGCTGCCTTCTTCGGCAAGCCCATCGTTCCCACGCCCAGCAATTTCGGTCATTCCGGCGAACCTCCCACTCATCCGGCACTGCTCGATGATCTGGCGGTGCGCTTCATGGATGGAGGCTGGTCGATCAAGGAACTCGCCCGCGAAATGGTTCGCTCCGCCACCTACCGCCAAAGTTCGACCGGGACTGCTTCGGCCGAGGCAATCGATCCCGCAAACGCGCTGCTTTGGCGAATGGAACGGCGGCGCCTCAGCATCGAGCAGTGGCGCGATGCGCTCCTGTTCGTCTCCGGGAAGCTGGAGGGGGAAGGCGGCAAATCGTTTGAACTCGATGATTCGAAGAACCGGCGCCGGACGGTCTATGCGAGGGTGAGTCGTTTGAAATTGAACGATCTGCTGATGCAATTCGACTACCCGGACGCGAACGTCCACGCCGAAAAGCGGGCTCTGACCATTACGCCCATGCAAAAACTTTTTGCGCTAAACAGCCCTTTCATGCTCGAGCAATCGGCGGCATTGGCCGCGCGGGTGCAGTCAAACGCGGATGCGCCCGACAATGAAGCGCGCGTCCGCCTCGCTTACGACCTGCTTTACGGGCGCCTTCCGTCGGCAACCGAACTGCGGCTGGGCCTGGAGTTTATTGAGGGGGCGGATTCAACCGGCGCCTCCGGCTGGGAGCAATATGCCCAGGTGCTGCTGGCCGCGAACGAGATGATGTATGTCGATTAACCCTCAGCATATTTTATCTGGCCCGGGGATTTTTAACCATCCTGTCGGAGAATGATCTTATGCTTGCAATGAACCCCTTAACCCGCCGCGAATGTTTGCGGCGGATGTGCGGCGGCTTCGGCCTGGTTGGTCTGGCGGGCCTGTTGGGTCCGCAAAACCTGCTGGCTGCTGCCAATGCCCGAAAGCCCCATTTTCTGCCGCGCGCCAAAAGGGTCATTTTCCTGTTCATGAACGGCGGCCCATCCCATCTGGACACCTTTGATCCGAAACCAGCCTTGAAGAAATACGAAGGCCAGCAGCCCACAGGCGAGCTCTACAAGAAGAGCAAGGGATCGGGCTTCATGCCTTCACCGCTTGAATTCCGGAAGCACGGCCGAAGCGGAATTGAGGTCAGCGAAACGTTGCCTCACCTCGCCAGCGTCATCGATGACTGCTGCGTTATTCGGTCGATGAGAACCGACGTGCCCAATCACGAGCCTGCCCTCATCCAAATGCACACGGGCCATGTTCAGCCCGTGCGCCCGTCCATTGGCTCCTGGATGCTTTACGGACTGGGCGCCGAGAACCAGAATCTGCCCGGATACGTCGTCTTGCGTCCGAGCCCAAAAATCGTGGTGGGTCCGGCCCTCTGGAGTAACAGCTTCCTGCCCGCGGAATTCCAGGCCACCAGCGTGCTGACCAGCGACATGCAGGTGGAAAAGTTGCTGGCCAACATCAAAAATCCAAAACTCTCCGAATCCCAGCAGCGCCGGCAACTCGACCTGCTCGAACGACTGAACCGGCTGCATCTGGCGGATCGCAATGGCGATTCCGACCTCGATGCGCAGATCAAAGCCATGGAGACCGCTTTCCAGATGCAAACCGAAGCCATGGAAGCCTTCGACATCAACCGCGAACCCGAATCGGTCCGGCGGCTTTATGGCGAAACGACCTTTGCCCGTTCCTGCCTGCTCGCGCGCCGGCTCGTCGAGTCGGGCGTGCGATTTGTCACGGTCTATTATACCAATTCCAACAACCAGCCCTGGGACACGCATTCGAACCATGACGCCGGCCATCGCAAGCTTTGCCTGGATAGCGATCAAGCCACCGCTGCCTTGATCACCGATTTAAAGGAGCGCGGGCTGCTCGATGAAACGCTGGTGATTTGGGGCGGAGAATTTGGCCGCACACCCTATGCCGAAAATCGCGACAAAGAGAAGGTGGGCCGGGACCATCATCATACCGCTTTCAGCATGTTATTGGCGGGCGGAGGCGTTCGCGGCGGCACGGTTTACGGCGCGTCGGATGAGCTCGGAATGAACGTTGCCGAGAATCCGGTCCACGTTCACGACTTTCACGCGACCATCCTTCATCTGCTGGGTTTGGACCACGAGCGCCTCACCTACCGTTACGCCGGACGCGACTTCCGCCTCACTGACGTCCATGGCCATGTGGTGCACGAGATCATGGCATAAGCATCGCCCTGCAGCTCTGCCAAAAGGCGGGAGCCAGCTCAAGTCCTCTGCCCTCGGAACGTGCTGAGGTTGATCGCGTGGAATCGGCCCTCGTTTACTCCACGCCGGCTGCCAAAGCGCTAGAAGACTGGCGCGGTCCAAAACCTGGCGCGGACTTGCCAGCGGCCCCGGCCATCGCGAAGCGTCCGCGCGAAATCGGCAATCCTGCGGTATTCCTTTCCGCCGGGCCAACGGTTCCTATCGGGAGGGGGCCAACCGTTTCACCCGGATATTGCGGTAGCGCACGAACTCCCTGGTGTGGTCGCCGCCGCCATGAACCTGGAGGGCGATACCGCCTTTCTCCGGATGTCGAATCTCCTTCTCCTGCCACTCCATGATTTGGACGCCGTTGATCCAGGTTGTGATGTGAGGCGGGTTGCCCGCGATTCGGGCGCGCAATTCATTCCATTGACCGTGCCGCCAAAAGTGCGGCCATGATTCGGGTAAAACCAGCAACTGAAAAGGCGCTTCGGGATTCTGCCGGATCTCAGTGACCTTTTCGCCAAAGCTGAAGTTGCGCACATGCGGTTTTCCCCCGAGACCCTCGCCATAAATGCCCATCAGATTGCCGCCTTTGTGATAGTCGATCATGGCTTGCCACGCCTTTCCGTCCTCGGTGCTGCGCAGAAAGAGGCCGCTGTCCGGCCCGAAATCGTTGTTCATTTCCAATACGACCTCGAAGTCGTCGAATTGCTCGTCCGTGATGATGATGCCGCCATTGCCGGGGATGTCCTGGCTGCCAAGGATGGCGCCGTTTTCGACCACCCATTTGCCGCCGGACTTGTGTCCGCTGGCCCGGCTATGGCCTGTCCTGGCGCTGACATGCCATCCGTTGAGCGATTGGCCGTCAAAAAGAGAGACAAATCCGTCAGCCTGCGCGCCCGCGTCCCATCGCCCAACGAGGCAGAGAAAAGAAAGAATAACGGCTGTGGGTTTGAGAGATTTCATCGCACGCGGCCGGGGTTCCTGGTTCGTAGCTGCTAGTTTGAATGACGGTTGGCTGGACCGCATCCGGCACTCT
>CAZCUL010000823.1:0-5159 GCA_964501475.1 uncultured Verrucomicrobiota bacterium
CGCGCTCTATCTCGTTATAGAACAAGGCCTTGAACGGCGGCTGGATTCTGGAGGGCAAAATATTGAGGAAACGGGCGCAGCCAGGTCGAGGCGCCGCAGCATCGGGATGGGCGTCAGATCAGGAACGGGCAGGCTGGCTCACAGGGCGGCTAAATTCTTTTGAAAGATTCGGGCTGATTGATGCGTATCTACGGCAAGACGTGAAAGAACATTTGCGCAAAACAAGAGACCGATCTCGGACAAGCGTAACCCTTTTTCGAGGGCTCAAGAACTCAAAAGATGAGTCCTTGGGAGATGAGGAATGGCAAGGCAGGATCACCGAACTGGCGCTGGAAAAGCTGAAGCAACAATGCCAGCCAAAGCATTATCAGGTTTTCGACCTGTATGTCCTTAAAAAATGGCCCCTTCAAAAGGTGATCGATTTACTAAAGGTCAATCGCGGGCAGGTGTATTTGATTAAACGCCGGCTTGGCGCGCAGTTTAAGCGGGAGATTAAAGCACTGGAATCGAAGCTGAGTTAACTCAGAGCGGGCGTTTTTGAGTTCGAGAGATTCTTTTCAAGAAGAGAGTTTTCAGAACGTATGACAGGGAAGAACTCAATCTTGCTTCCGGTGAGGCGCCCAAACCAAGGAGGAGGAACAACGGGTTGAGCAAGCCAGACCGAACTACACACGGAACTGCCCTCTTGCGCCTCACTGGAAGCTGTTCGTTGGAGTTGTAAAGGGTAGGCAAAGGGATGAGACGCGGGGTCAACGATCCTCCGAGGAACGTGAGTCAGAACGGGGGCGGTCAGGCGGTTCCTGCAAGCTCTCTTCAATCACGTCTGCGGTAGGAGGATTGTGGGTGAGAACTTTGTACAAGCACCAACCGAAGAGCAGCGTTACCGCTCCTACCGAGAGAACCATGCTGATCCATCCGCCGGTTGTCATCGCGCCGCCTCCTTTCGAGGGCGCGCCCATCTTTTGCCGGCCGCGTAAATGGCGGCCATAATCAGCCCGATCACAACGAGGATCAGTCCGACGCTCAGTTGCGCTACTTCATTTGCCGGCCTTTGTTTCGATCCGACCAAGTCCACCACGTAATCGGTGGGCGCAAATTCGCCTGTGGCAGGGTTCCAGCCAAACACATTGAACAGAATCCAAAGCACGAATATCCCCAGCAGATAAAGGGGCGATACGTACTTGATAATCGGCTTGAAAATGCGCGGAATCCGAATTTCGGCGCCTTGATGGGCCTCCTCCCAGCCCTTGTCAACACCCACCACCCAACCAAACAAAATGATCAAAATCGTTGCCAGAACGAAAATCAGGAAGGTGCCCACCCAGAAATCAATCGTGTCCAGCGCCTTTACGTCGCGACTGAAATAGACCACAAAAAGACAGCCGACGGCCGTCACTGAACTCAACAACGCCACCGCCTTCTTTCGGCTAAGACCCAAGCCCTCTTCGAGAAAGGCGACACCGGGTTGAAGCATGGAAAGCGAACTGGTAATCGCCGCCAGAAAGAGCAGGAAAAACCAGACGCTGCCAAAGAACCACGCAAACGGCATTTTTGAAAAAACCAGGGGAAGAACATGAAATCCAAGCGCAAACCCGGTCGTTACTCCCGCAGTCCCCAAAAAGACGAATGCGGCCGGAACCGTGATCAGGCCGCCCAGGGCCACTTCGCAGAATTCGTTTGCGCTCGAGGCGCTCAAGGCGCTTAAAACCACGTCGTCCTTCCGAGTCAGATAGCTGGCGTAGGTGATGATCACTCCGAAACCGACGGAAAGGGAGAAGAATATCTGTCCCGCCGCGGCGAGCCACAGTTGCGGATTGCGCAACTGCTCCCAAACAGTGCGCTTGTAGATTCGAAAATTTGGATTGGTCGCAATTTCGGCTTGCCTGGCGGCGATAGTTTGTTGGCCGATCAACTCCTCGCGGTCTTTCCAAGTGAAGATGCCTTCCGTCCCGGCGATGGGAACCCGCTCCTGCCAGACGACCTTTGAGGGGTTCCACATGCTGCCCAGACCATTAACGAGGCTTTGTTCGGGCTTTGCCGGATCAGGCGTTCCCAGGGTCAGGACCCGGATGAGAATAATGACGGCGAGGGCAATCAACGCAGGCATGGCGTATTTGCAGAAGAACTCGATACCCTTGGAAAGGCCGCGATAGATGATATAGAAGTTGATCAAGAAAACAATCACCAGAAAAAGAACTACCTGGTTGCGCCCACTGCCCACCACCAAACCGTCCTTGTCGAAGCCGACGAAGTCTCTCCAAAATCCTTTGTAAGCATCGACGTCACCGCCGAGGTCGAGTTTGCCGGTCATGAAATAGAACGCGTATCCAGCGCACCAAGCCTCGATGTAAACGTAATACATGTAGATCACTACGGGCACGACCACCCCGAGCGCGCCCAGATATTTACCTGCCGGGTGGCGAATGAGCACATGGAAAATTCCGGGGCTGGACCTGTAACCGTGCTGTCCCGCATAACGTCCCATAGTCCACTCCGCCCAACAGATGGGAATCCCCAGCAGCACCAGTGAAATGAAGTAGGCAATCATGAAGGCCCCGCTGCCGTATTGGGCGGCAAGTC
This sequence comes from uncultured Verrucomicrobiota bacterium, assembly GCA_964501475.1. Taxonomy (GTDB): domain Bacteria; phylum Verrucomicrobiota; class Verrucomicrobiia; order Limisphaerales; family CAZCUL01; genus CAZCUL01. The sequence goes on from CAZCUL010000823.1 coordinate 2,581, forward strand.
CTGGAAATCGAAGAAAATTCCCCAAGCCTACTGCGCTCCCGGCCACCGCCAGAATCACCCCGAGGCGAGATGTCCACGTGTCCGACTTAGTCCCGTGCATGGGCATTTACTACAGGCGAGCCTTTGGTCCTGCCAACTCTAATCTTGAAATGCCAAAGCCCTTTCGAGCTTTTTCGGCTGTCGAAAGTTTTGCCCTTGCCTGCCGATTCCGCTCGTTTCACTTTAGGTTCATGCCAAATCAACCACCTGATCTGACCAAGCGCCCTCCTCGGAGTCCGCGGGTGAAGCTTGGCGGTTATGTCATCCTGCCCCGAGCGTTGGACAAGGGGCGCGCCACGATCGCTGGCCTCAATGGCGACTATAATTATGCCTGCCCGCTGGATGAGCGCTTTTTCAAATTTACGGAGATCGACGCTCAGGCGTTGCACAAGGAGTTGGCTGCAGGCAAGGGGGACGGCGAGATACTTCAATGGATCAACGAGAACTCAAGGCGGAAGCCGGGTCTTATTGAGGTCCTTGCATGGTCTGCCTATCAGGAGCAGCGTTGTCCCACCGATGTCGAATCGCGCCAGTTCTTTAATGAACTGCACTCCAAGGCCGGGGCGAACCGGGAAGATATCATGACCTGGTTCGATCTTCTGGACCTCGACGATCACGTCTCTTTTGGCGGCAAGGCCTGACTCCAGACTACAAACCGCGGCATTTCGGATAGCGGCCAGGCAGTTTGCGTGGCAGGAGGATTGGGTGATCAGCGAATTAGGAAGTTGGGCGAATTGGGCGAAGCTCGCCGTTGACAAGGCTATCACTTTCTTTAGGGTTACGGGCTCTTAATCGCATCAAGCCATTATGCCGAACACAAAGTCCGCCGAACGCCGCATGCGCAGCACTGCCCGACGGCAGTTGCACAACCGAACCGTCAAGAGCCGTATTAAGACGTTGGAACGAAAGTACTTGGAGACATTGCAGACCGGAAAGAAAGACGACGCCACGGTCGCTTATCGATCCATGACCTCGGCCTTGGATAAAGCGGCCAAGGTCGGGATTATTCACTGGAGCAAAGCGGACCGGAAAAAGTCGCGTTTGGGATTACGTTTAGCTGCACTTCGTTGACGGGGAACGAATAGAGGCTGTTGGCGGTAAAAGGGGATGGTCGGAGCGACAGGATTTGAACCTGCGACGTCCTGCTCCCAAAGCAGGTGCTCTAGCCAGGCTGAGCTACGCTCCGATGAACCGCGGTTAGTATTGCAAAAACCGCCGAGTCTGCAACGCCTATTTCCGCCTGGTGCTTCAAGGAGGGTTCGTTGCCGCCTTTACTAGAGGCGGTCGGCGGCATTAAGGTTCCTTCATGTCAAGAGAAGCTCCAACAGCGCCCGCCAAAATCAACCTGCGCCGCCCGGACATCATGGAGGCGGTGCAGGCGCAGGTTCTTTCGCATTACAGGAGTGAGTTGGTCGATCTAATTCGCGCCCGTGGCTACGTGCTGACTGCCGACGGTCTTACCGTTAAACTAGCCAAGGAATTCGGCTTTTGTTACGGCGTCGAGCGGGCGATTGACCTGGCTTATGCCGCGCGAAAGGTATTTCCCGACCAGCCCATCTACATCTTGGGGGAGATCATCCATAATCCGGAAGTCAATGACCAGCTCCGTGGAATGGAGATCAAATTCCTTTCGGGGAAGGAAAAGAACGCCGAGATCGAGGATCTAAAGAAAGATGACATTGTCATTATCCCGGCGTTCGGGACCGAGATGGAAACGATGGAAAAGCTGAAAGCGCGAGGGTGCCGTTTTGTAGATACTACTTGCGGAGATGTCATGAGCGTTTGGAAGCGCGTTCGTCAATACGCAAACGACAGCGTGACGAGCATCATTCACGGAAAATCGTGGCATGAGGAAACCAAGGCCACCAGTTCCAGGGCCACTGCCAGCGGCAGGGGACATTATTTGGTCGTCTTCACGCTGGCTGAGACCGATTGCGTCTGCGACTACATAGTGCATGGGGGGGATAAAGAGGAATTTCTGAAGAAATTTGAGGGTGCTTATTCGCCGGGGTTCGATCCGGATATTCACTTGAAGGCAATCGGGGTGGCCAACCAAACAACCATGCTGCGGGGAGAGACTGAAGAGGTGCAGCGCCGTCTGCGCCAGGCGATGGAAAGGAAATTCGGCGTTGCCGAGTTGCCGAAGCACTTTCGTTATTTCGATACGATTTGCGGTGCGACCCAGGATCGACAGGATGCTTTGCAAAAGCTGCTGGCCGAGCCGTTGAATTTGCTGCTTGTCATTGGCGGATACAATTCCTCCAATACATCGCACCTGGCGGAAATGGGCGAAGCGAAGCTGCCCACCTTTTTCATCAAGAATGCGGCCAAGATCGTTTCCGAGCGCTGCATCGTGCACTACAACCAGCATCTCAACAACGAGGTCGAAACGCGCGATTGGCTACCGTCTGGGCAAATCACGGTTGGTATTACCGCGGGCGCGTCCTGTCCAAACAACCTGATTGAGGACACCATTCGCAGGTTATTCGAACTGCGGGGTGTGTCCGTGCAGGAACTGCTGGCGCAATAGCCGGCGCAGC
>CAZCUL010000824.1:0-4885 GCA_964501475.1 uncultured Verrucomicrobiota bacterium
CAATGGACAGCGAAGCACAGAAAATTGAAATCCTTGCGGTTGCTGATCTTATTAAGCATGAAGTCAATGTGAAGGAAATTGAAGTCTTGGAAGATGCATCCGATATTTTGGTCAAACAAATAAAACCAAATTTTAAGGCACTCGGACCTCGTTTGGCAGGCTCCAACCAGAAAGTTCGAGCCATGAAAAACCGATTCCGACTTTACCGCAGAACGATGGGCGGTGTGTTCTATGTCCACGATTCCGAAACGGGCAAACAGGAAAGCCTCGGCACTCGCCACCGCGCCGAAGCCACAACGCTGCTCAACGCGCGCAACGAATCCGTCCGCCAGCCGCAACTGAATCTTCAAATCGCCAAGGCGTATCTGGCCGGCACTGATTCGGGCGTTTCCACACGAACCTGGCAAAACGCTCTCGATGCGATTGTCGAGACGAAGACTGGTTCAACCAAGGATCGCTGGCGCCGTGCTGCGAAAGAAACCGCGTTGGACCTGATTCGTAATCGCGTCATTATCGAGACCCAAGCAGAGCAACTCCTCGCCTGCCTCAAAGCCGGCACAGTGAGCACCAACGTTCACCTGCGAAAGCTTCACAGCTTTTGCTTGTCGATGAACTGGCTTCCCTGGCCGCTCATTCCCAAGCGCCTTTGGCCAGAAGTTCGCTTCCAACCGAAACGCGCTATTACTTTTGAGGAACACCAGCTGATCATTCAGCGTGAAAAGAATCTGGAGCGATGCAGCTTCTACGAGCTGTGCTGGCATCTCGGTGGGTCGCAGACTGATATTGCCAATCTCAAGGCGGAGGACGTGGACTGGTCCAATCAGACCATCGCTTACGCACGCAGGAAAACCGGAAGCCTCGCCATGATCCACTTTGGCGAAGACATCGAGGTGATCCTGCGCCGCCTCCCTGGCGCTGGCGCGTTGTTTCCCTACCTGCAAACGGTTCGTGCTGGCGACCGGGCCACAGAATTCAAGCAGCGATGCGAGGGCCTTGGAATCAAGGGCGTGTCGCTGCACTCGTACCGATACGCATGGGCTGAGCGCGCCAAGCAGTGCGGTTATCCGGAGCGGTTTGCGCAAGAGGCACTCGGTCACAACAGTAAGGCGGTGCATCGTGCCTATGCCAGGAAAGCCAAGGTAAAACTGCCTTCTTTGGAGAGCTATGAGCGTCAAGCCACAGATGGACGCGTCATCCCGTTACCGTCGCATCCGTCGGAGAACCGGCCCGGCCATTTTCGGCCAGTCCGGCGGTTGAACCGACTGTTTCCGTTCGGCCCACGTTCCCCGGTTGCGGGCGTTTCGTCCGCGCCAATATTGACAAATCGCATCGCTCGCGCGGGCGGGCCATTTCTCCTCCTGCCGCAGTTGCTCAAGAGCCTGGGTAGCGAAGAACTTCGTGGCATTGCGGGCCGGATGACCGAGCGGTTTCAACAAACCCGCCGCAACCAGAATCGGAACGTCATGCGGCTCAAAACCAAGAAATCACGCGGTTTGGGCGGCGTTGAGGCGGGCCGGGGCAATCTTCTAACTCAGAAATTCAGTTTGTTGCGCGAGTTCGTTCATGCTCGCTCTTGTTATTGCAGATTGAGCGTCCACAGGTGTATTAGCGACACGAAGTTGTGGCGCCAGACGAGCCGCGAGAGTTTCTCGTCGCCCACTGATTGCGTGCGAATCGAAAACATCACCTACGGGGGACTCCCAAAGCTGAACAGTGACGTTCCTCGCGATGAAAACCTAGAGGCAAGACTCCCCGGCGGTGGCGGGCGTGTCAGAGGAGGAACGGAAGCGGGCGCGTCTAAGCGACCGACCCGTAGTATCCTTGACGCGACCGACGCCGCCATACAATCGAACCGGGATTCATCGCGCTGTCACCGGTGCCCAGCCGAATGGCTCGTCAATTTTCAATCACTGATTGAAGAATCCGAAATGCGTCAGTCCCCGATTTACGAATCCTCAGCGAGTACTTGCGCACACTCGGCTTCGGTCTGCGTGTCGGCGAGCGAGGCGAGTCAGCCAGTGGAGCGGAGGGCGGAGAGGAGCGCATAGAGGAATGAAGCCGGAGCGCAACGCCCGCCGCCGAGCCGCAGACGGAAGCCCGCCGCTCTTGCGGCACATTGCGGACGGCCGTGACGAGCACGCGGTTTGTGAAGCGGAGCGGGCGTCGTCGAGAGGGCATTAGGGAGACGGGCAGGCCGCGAAGCGAAGCAAACCGCGTGTTGGTCACGGCGACCGATGCCATCACCATCAAGATAAAGCGACAGCGGTCTTGGCCGACCCAAAAAGCCCTACAAATCAACTTTTGCTGGTGATTTGTTCGGAGCGGATCCCGACGGATTTTTCTTGCCAGTCAACGATTACAAAGGCGTTAGTCCCTGCAAAGCATTTGAAGGTCTTAGAACCTCAAACCGGAGTTCAAGCCGGAACAACTTCCGGCGGGATCAAGCTGCCCAGCCTCACCAGAACGCTGCTCTTAGGTTCTGCCTTTCTTTTTTTAATCACTTCCCATTACGTGTTCAAGGCTGTTGATCGGGCCCTCACGATATCCCTTTTCGGTTCAAAAGGGATTCCGCTCATAGATCTCGGTGAAGCGAGCATTGCCTTATTGCTCTGTTTTCTGATTCTCAAATACAAACGATTCTCCCGAAGACTCTCTTCTGCAATCGCCGTCTCTGCACTGGCCTCCATCGGAGGGCTTATTTTGTTTGCGATTTGTTCTCCTTGGACAACTCACCAACCAGCCGCAGTTGTCCTATTGCATTTGGCCGGCTCTGCTTTGCTGTCTTGCAGCCTTTATAGTGTTTGGATGGTGATGACCTGCACGGTTGTTGAGCGACCCGCCATTTACATAACACTTTTTGCAACGTTTCCACAATTGGGTGTTATCGGTTCAAGTACCTGGATACAACGACTGGACTCAACAATTCATCCTGTGACCCTGCTCTACACTGTCGCAGTTGGATATTCCGTCGGCCTTACGATTGTTGTGCTCGCCATGCGGACGCTTAGTTGCTCGGGCGGGAGTTTATCAGAATACGTGGGCCTTAATGGGAATGAGACTGAAAAACCATTTTCCTTGCCAAGATTGCTTCGCGATCCGTTTGTCCGGTTGTTCAGCCTAGCCGTAATTCTCCAGGTCGCCTTCACAGATCTTCTCCGTTGGAATATTTACAAGGAAGCCGAACGATCTGCGACTGTGCATTCCATGACACAGGTTCTTGCAAACTTCTACGAATACTCCGGGTACATCACCCTCGGGTTTCAGTTAGTTGTCGTGCCTCTTATGTTTGCCACAGTCACCCCAAGGTACGGCTTAATTATCCTCCCTTTGGCTGGCATGCTCGCCTCGGGCTCATTGCTTTTCACTTCTGGAGACACCGTCGTTCCACTGGTAATTATCCTGTACAGTAGTCTCGACTATACGGTCAACAACTGCATGAGGGAGTCACTTTTTCTTCCGCTACCCCTTCAGACCAAGGTGCAATCGAAATCACTCATCTCAATGTTTGCGGCGAAGCTCGGAGTCATTGCAGGTTCATCAGTAATTCTGATTTCTCTTAAATCTGGAAGGTTGGGCTGGGTAATCGGCGCTTTCGCAATTCTCGCCTTCTGGACGTGGGCCGCCATCAAAGTTCTGAGGTTGTACCGGACCTATACTGACAGTCCTCATGGAACTCAAGTCGTGAAAGCAGTTGACGCTTTTGACGAGAATAATCCACAGTGAGATGACTCGCTGAGGAACCCTAATTGTCCACATCCGCCGAAAATGTCCCGGCAATAATTCGGGCGGTAAATATTACGCACGCCATGATTTTCAAGAACCTTGATCAAAGCTTCCACGCGATTGGGCGAACTTGGTTGCCATGTTGAATTTGGAATTGGGTTCCAGGGGATGATCCGAACTGCTCCCTTTATTCCCTGCACGTAAGCGGCAAACGCTTCGAAATTCGCATCTGAGTCGTTGATCTGATGCAAGGGATTGTAGTTCAAGGTGACATCATCTGCTGTGATCGTCTGATATGCCTGGATATCATCGCGCAGCATCTTGAGACCATATGCTCGTGTATGCGGAATGATGGAGACTCTGACATCGTCCGGAACGCCATGGATCGAGAAACACAACAAAGGTCGGTCAGCAAGGACTGAAATCTTCTGGAGACCACAACTTAGGCCCGGCGTCCCGGAGGAACCGATCAAGACGTTTCGCCTGCCCGTAATCGCACCTTTTTCAATCATCAAATCAATTGAAGCAAGGATTGGATCAATATTCAGAAATGGTTCTCCCATTCCCAACAAAAGCACATCATAGGGCTTGGTCTGACACATCAATGCAGCCTGCTCAACGATTTCAACGGCGGTCAGGTTGCGACGCCAGCGGAGTGCGCCTGTTGCGCAATGATTACAGGAATATGCACAGCCAATCTGAGACGAAAGGCATAGATTTCGCGTTCCGCGTGCTAAAAAGCTAACGCCTTCGAACATGAAACCGTCATGAGTGCCAAAAATGTATTTCGCCGAGCCGTCGGAGCTTGGGATCTGCTTAAGCACTCGAAGCTGATGATTCATTCGCTTGGCCTTCGTCGTTTATTTTCTGTGTTCACACGAAATCAAAAGAGCGAGAACGAGTCCGGATTCCATGATTCTGGCAAAGCTGCCAGGCAATGAACACTTCCTTTTCGCCATTTTCCCGTCTCCCAGGTTCGCCAACTTTCGGCGATGGCCAAAATGTTTCGTGTCTGTCCGCGAATGTGGGTTTTGAGATTCGGTTGTAGGTGTTGCGGGCCGGGCGGCGCGGCATTCGTGGCTTCGGCATTTGGGCGAATTCGGAGCATCCGAAGCACTGACGGGGGTCAATAAACGCTAGACGAAGGGTCTCCCTTGAGTGC
>CAZCUL010000825.1:0-8033 GCA_964501475.1 uncultured Verrucomicrobiota bacterium
GCTTGTCCCAAAATCGTCGGTTTCGAAACTTTGTCGGAAACTTCGTCGGCGAACTTTGTCGAAATACCCGCCAATCGACAAGGTTTCCGACAAGGTTTCCGACAAAGGAGGGAAGGATCTCTGTTCTGGGACAGACCCTACCTAAACCCCCGCGTCACCCAGAATTAACTTGCCCAACGCGTTGGCATGGATCAGTGTAGCGTCATTACTCTTTTCCGCTTATGCGCGCTAGCACCTATGCCCCGGGCATTGCCCTCTGGTTTTGTTTTTGCGGAGTGCTGACCGCGGCCGAGCCGCCGTTGGAACTCAATTCGATCAGCTTTTCCAATCAGTCCGTTCGGCTCGATTGGGAACCCTATCCGGCCGCAGATCAATACGGCATTCGGAGCGCGGGAAGCATCGGCGGCAGTTTTACCAACAACCTTTCCGGCCTTTTTTCCGGCCCGAGTTGGACCAGCCCTCAGGACGGGCCAACGCTCTTTTATCGTCTGAGCGCGACTCCCATGAGCGCTGATGCCATCCTGACGGCCAATGTGCTCAACCGCCTCGCTTACGGTCCCACTCCGGACGAGCTCGAACGTGTCAGCGCCATCGGACCGCAGGCCTATATCGATGAGCAATTGGCGGCTGAGCTGATTGATGAAGATTTGGATGTATCCATCACCGTCACCACAAACAACGTCCCGTTCGATCCCAGCACCAACTGGGTGAACGTCGTTGTGACGGGGCGGGCCACCAGTTCGCGCCTTTACATGTATTTGACCACGGCGGGCGAGGTTTACATTGACGACATCACGCTGGTTGCCGGCACAAACGCGAATGCGGGTCCAAACCTGATTCAAAACGGCGGCTTCGAATCAACCTTCCCCGGTCCATGGAACGTGTCGGCAAATCATGGCGGATCGACCGTCAGCACCAGCCCCCGCCACTCCGGCAATGCCAGCCTGCGCGTGGTGGCGTCCAGCGGCGGAACCACCCAGGGTTCTTCCATCTGGCAAAACACGCTGCCGCTTACCAATGGCGAGTTCTACACGCTCAGCTATTGGGTGCTGCCCAACAGCCATTCCAGCAAACTGATTCTGCGCCTTTCCGGCAGTGGCATCATCAGCTCGGCGCCGGGCGAATCCGAGCCCCCCACCTGGGTTTATATCACGGAGACCGGCCCGGCCAGCAGCCGGACGCTCTACATTTATTTAAGCGGCGCGGATGACGCCTACCTCGACGACATCAAACTTGTGGCCGGCACGGAACCGGAAGTCGGCCCGAACCTCATCCTGAACGGCGATTTCGAATCGGCCTTTCCGGGGCCGTGGAATGTTTCGCCGGTTTTGAGCAATTCATACGTCAGCACCGCGGTGGCGTTCTCGGGCAGCGCCAGCCTTCACCTGATTTCGACCGGGGGCGGGAGTTCCCGCGGCACGTCGATTTACCAGGAGAACCTTTCGCTGACGCAGGGACAGATTCACACGCTGAGTTACTGGTATCGTCCGGCGACTCGGGGCCGGGACCTGACAGTGCGGCTTTCCGGCAGCGGGATTCGCAGCGAACCGGACGACTCGCCGGCCGGCGTCAAACGGCAGCTTGACGACGCGGTGGGCTCCATCACAGACCTCCGCGCCTGGTTTTGCCTGAGTGCGGTGCGCAGCAAGCGTCAGCTTTTGGAAGTCCTCAGTCAATTCATCGAGAACCATTTCGTGACCCAGTACTCGAAGTCGCGGGATTATTTCGATAACCGGGCGTTATTGGATACCGCTGTGGCGACGGAAATGGAATATCGCGAGATGTCGCGCTGGCGCCAGGCGTTGCTTGGTCCGAACTGCACGTTCTACGAATTGCTGAAGATCAGCGCCGAAAGCCCCGCCCAAATCATTTATCTCGACACCGTGGACAGCAAAGGCAACGGGAACAACATTGCCAATGAGAATTACGCGCGGGAACTGGTCGAGCTTTACACCTTTGGCGTGGATAACGGCTACGACCAGACCGACATCGTTGAGATTTCCAAGACCTGGACCGGATGGTCTGTTCAGGTTGTGGACAAGGAGAACAAGGATAATCCCTTTGCGCCCCAATCCAGCACCTATTACCCCGGGGTCTCCAGCACGAGCACGTCAAACCGGGTCGGCGTTTGGGCCTTCAACTATAGACAGCAAAACCACGACAACAATCCGAAGTACATCTTCTTCAACCGCGACGCCGACGGCGCCATCCTGAGCTCGAAAACCGTTCCGGCGCGCTTTGGTTCGCCCTGGGCGAGCCGCGCCTACTCGCTGGTGGTGAATAATGGCAGCGGCACCAATGGCATTCAGGACGGGTATCAGGTCATCCGCCACGTTGCCGACCAGCCGTTCACACAGGAATACATCAGCGTGAAACTCTGCCGCTGGTTTGTGCACGACGACTTCGCGCACGGTTACGATTTCACCGATCCAAACCTCTCACCCGAAGGGCAACTCGTGAAGCAGTGCATGCTGGCCTGGGAAAACGGAAATCCGCGAGGGCAGATTCGCCACGTGCTCAGGGTCATCTTCGACTCAGAACTCTTCCGCACGCACGCCGGCTCGATGCAAAAGGTCAAAACCCCGATTGAGTTCGTCGCCAGCGCTGTCCGCGCCCTGCGATCTGCGAACAGCGACGGCACATTTACAGCCGAAACCGACGGTTACTCGTTTGACACGCCGCTCAATCGCATGGGCGCGATGCGGCTTTTCGACCGGGCCGACCCGGACGGCTATCCTGAAGGAGCCGCGGGATGGGTCAGCGCGGGCACATTGGCCGAGCGCATTCGTTTTGTGCAATCTTTCCTGATTGCTTCCGGCCAAAGCGGCCGGGGCGATGCCGGCAACAACGTCTGCGACCCGGTCACGCTGCTCAAGAGCAGGCTCTTCAGCGGCAGTTGGAACGATGCCGTGGCGGTGGCCGACTACTTCGTGAACGTCCTCTTTCCGGGCGAAGGCCGGGCAAACCTCGACCAATACCGGCAGTTGGCTGTGGATTTCCTGAATCGCGACGACAGCGGCATGTTCTTCTCGTCGTTCAGCTCGCTTGCTCATACTTCGACTGCCTACGACACGCGAGTGCGTGGAATGGTGGCCATGCTTTTGACCCTGCCGCGCTTCCAAGAGCAATAGATTTTATGCAACAGATTAACCTCATTACCCGCCGAGGCTTCCTCAGCCGGGGCCTCAAGATCGGCACCGGCGTCGCGCTGGCCAGCCTGCTGGACGTGCCGCCGATTCTGAAGCGCGCCCTGGCGGAAGGAAACATTGGGCTGAACGGCAAGAAACTCCTGTTCATCTTCCTGCGCGGCGGCAACGACGGCCTGAACAACGTCATTCCCGCTCAAGACCCCGCCTATTACACCAGCCGCCCGGTGCCGGCGGGAAACACGGCCAACATCGGTATCCCTTCTGACCCGGGTATCGATTACACTCTGAACGGCCCCTGTGAATTCACTCCCACGGAGACCGCGCCGACCTATGGCTACAACTTTGCCATCCGGCTTGGCAACGGGTTTGCCGCTCTCCATCCCTCGCTCAGGTTTCTGGCGCCGGTCTATAACGCCGGAGACCTGGCCGTGATCCATCGGGTCGCTTATCCGAAGCAGTCCCGCTCACACTTCGATTCGCAAAATTATTGGGAGACCGGGAACCCGCATAGCGATATTTCCAAGGACGGGATTTTTTACCGGACTATTCTGGAATCGGGCCTGGCAAATAACTCGCCGCTCACAGGGGTTTCCATCCAATCCTCCCTCCCGCTGCTCCTGCGCGGGTCCAAGGCGGCCATGACCAATCTGTCCGACGTCGATCGCTACGATCTTTTGGGCGTACCGAACAATCCCGCCGGCAACGCCAAGGCGGACAGCGCCATCTTCACCGCCAATGATTTGCCGTTCGCCTTGAAGAAAAACCGGGAATTGCTCCGGCTCCAGTACAAAAATCTGCTCGATACCCTGCCCCTCTTTACGGATATTGCCACCGAGCTCGACACCGAATTTCTCGATAACGAAAACACCGACGGCGATTACCCTTATAACCTGTTCCCGGTCTCCAACGCCACCAACGGCGGCTGGGTCCGCAGCCAGAACCCGCTCGTGACCGACGCTGCCAAGTACGTCGTCGATACCGCCAACAGTTCCTACTCGTTCTTCACCAACTTGAAGGCGGCCGCGCTGGTTCTGAACAAGACAGATGCGATTATTGCCGGAACGGAAATGGGCGGGTTCGACACGCACAACATGCAAGGCGGCCTGACTGGCACGCACCCAAACCTGCTGCGGCGCATTGGATGGGCTTTTTACGCGCTCCGCAAATACTTCACCCACCACAACGAGCGTGTGGATTGGGACAACCTCGTTGTAGTGACCCTGTCCGAGTTCGGCCGGACCACGATCCAAAACTCCGATCTCGGCAGCGATCATGCCGAAGGGACCGTCATGTATGTGGCCGGCGGCGGCGTCAAAGGCTACAATACCGCCAACCCTTCCGGCGTTTTCGGTTGCCATCCCAACGATCCCATTCCCTGGATTCCCGGGCCGGCCGATCAAAGCGGAGGAGTGGACGGCACCATGTTCGGCGTGAGCAATCGATACCTCAAGCGAAGCCACGATTACCGGTCCGTTCTCGGCGAGATCATCCGCAAGCACCTCGGAGCCACCCAACCCCAGATCGAACGCATCATCTCGGGTTACAGCGTCCCCGGCGAGCACCTTCTGGCCGGAGGCATCTCGAGCATCGATAACACGGAAATCCAGGGCGAAGTCGGGATTTTGTAGATTTGCGTTTCGAGGTTTCATCCGCAGTGCAGCCATTACTGTTTCTCCGTCTCGCTCAGATTCATCACAGGCCGCGCTCTGCTGTAACGCCGGCTTTCCAGCCGGCATCCGCGCGCGTTTGCGAATCGGAAAACCAGCGCACCGCCAAAAAATCCAAAACACTTCCACGGGCGTGGGTGGCGCTGCCTTTGGTCGCGGTCCTCTGGACGCACCCTGCCAAGACGTCCCACGCCGACTCGATCACCCTCATTCCCGTTGCCGACACCACCCTGATTGAAACCGCGCCGGACAATAACATGGGCGGCTCGACGTTTTTCAATGCCGGCACCACCGGCATAACGACGCGCAATCGCGGCCTGCTCAGATTTGACCTCAGCGAAATTCCTTCCGGCTCTGTAATTATTTCTGTGAATCTGTTGATCGAAGTTGTCTTCGAGCCGCCCCCGCCCGCCGAATCCTTTTTTAGCCTTCATCGTGTCCTGAAACCGTGGGGCGAAGGCGACAAAGCGGGCTCGGAAGAGTCGCCTGGCCTGGGCGATTCCGCCGCGATCAACGAGGCCACATGGAACCACCGATTTGCTCTCACCACCAATGCCTGGACGGCCCCCGGCGGCGCACCGAACATCGACTATGTTTCCAATGAAAGCGCTTTCGCTTTCATTGGCAGCAGCCAGCTCGAATTCGAATCCACGGCGGAGCTGGAAGCGGACGTTCAATCCTGGGTGGACCAACCGCAAACCAACTTTGGCTGGATGCTCATCACTCAATCCGAATCGACCCGCTACACCGCCCGAAGATTTGCTTCGCGCGAAGAATCCGATTTCGAGCCGATGCTGACCATTGATTTCAGGCCCCCCTTGCGCATTACCGATCCGGAACTTAAAAATGGCCGAATCGAGTTCACCTTTACCACCCAGCCCGCTCAACCTTATGTCATCGAGTATCAAAACAGCCTGCCGGACACTTCCTGGCTGGTGTTGACCAACATTCCTCCGCATGGCGTCCCTGCGACCGTGACTGTGTCGGACAGCGCCTCGGGTCCGCAGCGTTTCTATCGCGTGCGGCCCGGGTCCTGAGCGCGGCTTTTTCGACAGGCCGGGACCGCTCGGCAAAGTCCCGGGCGCAAAAACTTTCGGCGAAGTCATCGCGCTTTCCATCCGCTGCGAGGACAGGTTTTGAGGAAGGGAAAAGCGGTAGAGGACTACCGCACTCCAAGACGCTTCGCGATTACCGGGGCCGTTGGGAAGTCCGCCAGGTTTTGGACTGCCCGCCCTCCATAGTATTACGGCGGACGGGCGCCAGTCCTCTGGCGCTTTCACAACGGGCGAATCCTGTCCCTGGCGCTACCGCTTAAAGCTCCCGGTCGGGAATATAGAGCGTATCCGCATCCCGAAGAACGACGTCCTTGATTGTGCCGTTCAAGACTTGCTCCACGTCCACAATAGTCACCTGCGATTTCTCACCGGCCGTTCTATGAATGATTCTGAGCTTGGAGACCTTGCCGCTCCGAGCGACACCGCCGGCGGAAGCGAGCGCGTCCAAAACTGTCGATCCTTGAGGCAAGGTGAATCGGGACGGCTTGTTGACGGCGCCCAGAACGTTCACCGTGATTTGCCCACTCTTGTCCGGCGCCGACTCCTTTGCTGGTGGCCGCCCGAATCGCTCCAATTCCTGCTCCAGAAAAGCCAGCCTGCGGGACACCTCCAGACGCCGTGGATGCTTCTCCAGATAACGCTGGGAAAGATTGATCTCATCGATCGTCAATTGCTCGATCTGTTCCTGAATGCGAACCGCGTATTCCTCTGGTGAAAGAGAAGGCGCGACCTTCGTGAGAGCCTCGATTCGAGCTTTGGCTTGAATGACGTTCGGGTGCTTGTCCAAATAGCGCGTCTGGAGCAACGCCAATTCGATCCTGGCCTGCAAAAGAGCGCCCGCGGCGTCATGCGCCTTTGAATCCGCGCGCGCGGCAATGGCAAACACCGGGATAAGCATCAGCAAAATAACATGGCTTGCCTTCATCGTGGCATTCCCTTCTTTCTGTTTTGGTTTGGAGCGGGAGGCTCCCAAACTTTGACGGATATCGCTTGGCCGCATTGACATGGCTTTTTTCCGCTTGGCTCCGGCTCTGAGCGCAATCAGCCGGATAATAGTGGTGGGAGAGACTGAATCAAAGCCAAAGTCAGCCCAAATTCCAGCTTGCGTGCCGGCGCCGCTCTCCTTATATTCCGCGCTCTTTCAGTTCGGAAAATTAAAGGTTCTATGCGACGACCCAAAGGAATCAAAACGCGCAAGGCGGTGGCCAAGCGGTTCAAAATAACCGCTTCCGGCAAGGTATTGCGATCGCGCTCGGGCAAACGGCACTTGCTCGCCGGCAAAAGCCCCAAGCGCCGCCGCTCGCTGGGAACCATCAAAGTCGTCGATAAGACCGACGTCTATCGCATTAAACAGAACCTTCCCTTCAGCCACTGAACTGCGATTTTAACTTTCGAAGATAACCATGCGAATCACCAATTCCCCGGCCTCCCGAAAGCGACGGATGCGCACGATCAAGGCGGCCAAAGGCTTCCGGATGCGCCGCTCGAAGCTTTACCGTTATGCCTCCGACGCACTCGACCACGGACGCCAATACGCCTATCGGGACCGGCGCACGAAAAAGCGCAACTTCCGGGCGCTTTGGCAAATCCGCATCAATGCCGCCGCCCGTTCCGCCGGGATCACTTACAGCCGGTTTATGGAAGGCCTGAAAGCGGCGAAGGTCGGCCTGGACCGAAAAGTTTTGGCGGACATCGCCGCGCGTGATGAGGCCGGCTTTGCGGAATTGGTGAAAACGGCCCAGACCGGATTGAAGACCAAATCCGGCGCCAAGGCGTAAGGCGTTTTCGAGGTGCGTGGTTTGCGGGCGGCCTAAAACGGCCGCCCGTTTTTGTTTTTATCCACGCCGGTAGAGGGCATACAATCGCGCGGCACTTATGACATTCCTGGACGAAATCGAGCCATTAAAAGAGGCCGCGCTCAGTGAGTTCAGCCAGGCGGCGGATCTGGCCGGCCTGGAGCAGGCCAAAGTCGCCTTCCTTGGATCGCATGGGAGGTTCACTGCGCTCCTCAAGCAGCTCGGCTCGTTGTCCAAAGAAGAGCGCCCCGCCGCTGGCAAGCGGATCAACGAAGCCAAGAACGAGCTCGAGAGCGCCCTGGCCGCGCGGCGGAGCGAACTCGAACTCAAGGAAGCTTCGCCCAGGGAACCAACCGATTTCAGCCT
>CAZCUL010000826.1:0-8633 GCA_964501475.1 uncultured Verrucomicrobiota bacterium
CATTCCGCCGGGGATTTCCAGCTCCAACGTGTCCGATCCATGCCGGTACTGGTCAATCATCACCAACTCCTGATCCGGAGTCACGGGCAACACGTTCACCCAATTGACCGAATCGATTACAAAGAAATCGTGCTCAGCGCCGGTATGGGGGGAAACCTTGGTCTCTGATCGAACACTAAAAATGCGGAAGTCGCCCATTCGACGGGAACGCTGTTTCTTCCAGGGCTGAATCATGGCCGTGGCGACTCGGGGCGGGCCTTCAAAATCCCCGCTCCTGGGCGGCCCAGCCTTGGCGCATCATCTGCAACAGGTGCGTCAGAGCCTCGTCGTAGCTTCTGCCCTTCTCTTCGGCCAATTGTCGGGCGCGTTTGTCCAATTGGCTGGCCATCCCGGGAGTTTTATCCTCCGGACCACCCATCGCGGCCAGGACGCGGGCCAGTTCGTTCAGATCCATTGGCGGTGATGGTAAGCGCCTGCGGGCGGCGAAGCAAGAATGGCTGAGATGCCGGACAGGCGAGACGCGCTGTCCTACGGGCATTAGGCGATGGAGGGGCCGTGCGTGGACGGCATCTGCGCCGAGCCCAATGGCAGGGTGAGCTCGAAACAGGCTCCGCCGGTCGCGAATCGGTCCAACCGTAAGTCGCCGCCCATGCTGCGGCTCAACCGGCGGCACAAGGCCAATCCGAGCCCCACACCCGGCGCCGAGGCAGCGGCCTGATGGGCCGATTTTCTGAATGGCCGGAACAGTTCCCTGGCGGCCTCCGCGCTGATTCCGTCTCCATGATCCCGGACGCGCAGGATGGCAAACCTGGGACCCGGCCGGCCCGCCTCGAGGTGAATGACTTTGTCGGCGGCTTTCGGAGCGGCGTATTTGCAGGCGTTGTCCACCAGGTTGAAGAGGACCTGTTCGACGGCGGCGGCATCGACTTGCACCACCGTTCGGCCCGCTTCATCGTCCAGGTCCACGGACAATCCCATGCCAGTCTGCTCGGCCCGCTGGCGCAAACGGGGCGCGATCCTTTCCACCAGATCAGCCAGACTGATCTTCTCCACACGGCTGCGGGCGCTGCCGCGTTCGAGTCGCGCATAGGCCAGGACATTTTCCACCAGATGCCCGAGGCGATTCGCCTCCGAGCAGAGGGTCTCCAAATACTGTTTCCGCCTCGCCTCGTCCGTTACCATTCCGGCGGCCAGCATCTCGGAATACATTTTAAACGTGGTCAGCGGCGTGCGGAGCTCGTGGGTCACCGCGGAAACAAACGCCCCGCGCCGTTCGCTCAGGGAGACGGCGCCATGAAGCAGGAATGCCACTGCCGCGGCCGCCAGCCCCACACAGAGCCAGGCGATCAAGAGCGAAGCCCGAATCGGTGTCCAAACCGGCATGGCCAATCGAATTGGATCGAGCACCACCACCTTTGCCGGAAGCGCGGCCAAGGCCCGGCCCTCCTTGGTTCCGTTTGGCGCCAGCACGGGTTGCAGGTCCGCACGGGGCAGCAGGTCTTGAATGTTCTCGAGGAGCGAACCGCGCAAATGCTCCCAATTCAGCCAGGCCCCCTGCACGACGGTGCGGCCATCCACCACCACACGCCGCGCCAGGACCAGCGCAGGGCCGACCCAAACCGGTTTGAGCGGACCTTCCATCGGTTTAAAGTCGGCGCCTGTCAGGTAATTTGCCGACGGCATTTCGACCTGTTGCGCGGCCTGTTGATAAACGTTCGCGCGCGCATTCCACTCCGCGGAATTTCGGAAGGACTGCGCTTGAGCAGCCTGATTCGGGATTTGAGACGGGTTCAATTGGGCGAGCGGCTGCTGAAGCAGCTCTTGCTGGCGCTGCTGTTCGACCACAATAGGAGCGTTCAGCACAGCCAGCGACGCGGCGTTGGTTCGAAAGGGCGGGCATGAAAATGTAAGGACGTCGCCGTTGCAAATGAGCCGCGAGGCCATTCCGGGCATTAACGCGCGCACCACTGCATCGCTGGCTCTGGCGGAAAGGATTTCCTGAAAATCGCGCAAGCGTGCGGCGCCAACGTCGATTTTGGAGGGATTGACATAATTCTTCTCGGCAAGCTCCCGTTCGGGACCGGTCGGCACCTGCGGGGAGGCGATTTGTCCGGCCTGGTCGAACTCAAAATGGAGCAAAACATTCGACGAGGAATAGGAAAGCAGCGGCGAGGGGATTTGGGCATTTGCTCCGGAAGCCGTTTGCCCTTTCGAGTAGGTCTGATCGACCGTATGAAAGGCGCTATAGTGGAAGAACGGGCGGCCGCTTTCCTCCGCAACCAGAGGCGCGAGCAACGATTCCATGCGCCAGAGGGCCAGGCGGACCTTCTCTTCGTGCTCGGCCAGCCCGCGCGCTTGAACCTGCGCTCGATCCAGCTTCAGCACCGTCACGCTCACCCAGCCCATGGCCGCCATCGCCACAAGCACGCAGCTTGCGAAAATCATCCAGATATGCCAGGGCCGGTTCATCTTCAGGCGCTGCGAGCGAACATATAACCCCTGCCGCGGACAGTCAGCAGCACTTTTGGACCGTCCGCGTTATCGCGCAGCTTTTCGCGCAGATTGGCAATGTGCATGTCGATGGTGCGGGTTTCCATCCGCTTCGGGTTCAGGCGCCAAACCCGCAACAGAATTTCGTCGCGCGAAATGGCCCGCCCTGAATTGGCCGCCAGATACCGCATCAGTTCGACTTCCCGCTCGGAAAGCTCGGCGCGCTGGCCGTCCTTGTAGCGAATCTCGCATCGCGCCAAATCCAGCACGCCGCAAGGAAGATTCAGTTTGCCGACGTGGTTCGGCCGCTCCGGCGACCGGCGCAACACGGCTTCCACACGAGCCAGCAGTTCCCGCACGCTGAAAGGCTTCACCACGTAATCGTCCGCGCCCAATCGCAGACCCTTGACCCGGTCCGCTTCCTCGCCCCGAGCCGTGAGAATGATCGCAGGCAAGGTGGGCCGGGCTTCCCGGACGGCCTGCAATATCTCGAACCCGCCCTGTCCGGGCAGAACCAGGTCCAGAAGCAAAAGGTCGATTGTGGCCCGCAACGCCTGAGCCATGCCGGTAGCTCCATCGCCAGCCTGCAACACGTCATAGCCGGTGAATCGCAAGGCATCGACGATGCCCTGCCGAATCGCCGAATCGTCTTCAACCACGAGAATGCATTTGGTGTTCATTGGACTTTGCGGTAGCGGATTTGCCTGAGTTTAGCGCATCTGCCCGGCTTTTGCACGAACCGTCCCTCGTTCAGAACGTTCGCAGGCCGCCCGCTTGATGGTTCCGGAAACCGAGGGCGCTCAAGCGCAAGCGACGCCCGAATATTACCCGAATCGCAGGCCAAGTGTGTAAGGAGTCTGTAAAGAGCGGGACGTTGACCGGACGCAAAGGCCCGCCCGCTTTCCGCCGATGCGAAAGCCCGCGCGGGGTGGTTCAGAGCAATTCTCATGTTAACCCGGAGCGCGGCCAAATGAAACGCCAACGGCGTTTCGTCCCTCAGCCCAGGGTTGCCGAGTCCGCGACGAGGCTACCCTGGGTCACAGGTCGAAAACATTTTCCAACCCTGAAAGGGTTGCGTCCTGCGGTCCACGATTTGCCGCAACCCCTTTGGGGTAAATTCCCGCCCTCCGCGGTTCAGACATCGCAAATCCGCACGGCATGGTTGAGCGAGGCCACCTTGTCTCGCGTGGGAATGAATTCCTGGCCCACGTAACCCTGATAGCCGGTCTCGACAATCGCCCGCATGATGGGCGGGTAATTCAACTCCTGCGTGTCATCGATCTCGTTCCGGCCGGGCACGCCAGCAGTGTGATAGTGCCCCACATGAGAATGATGCTGGCGAATGTGGGCGATGACATCCCCGTTCATGATCTGAACGTGATAAATGTCGAAGAGCACTTTCATCCGCTCCGACCCGACCTGTTTGCAGATTTCGACCGTGCGATCGATGTCGTCGCAGAAATAATCCGGATGCCCCTTCATTTCGACGTCCACACGCGAGTTCAACATTTCCAGGCAAAGCGTGACCTTCTTCTTCTCCGCATAGCCGACGATTTTTTTCAGGCCCTCCACCATGTTGGCCGTTCCTTCGTCATCCGACAGGCCGCGCCGAAAGCCGGAGAAGGTAATAACGCTCGGGAAACCGGCTTCCGCGGCGGCATCGATGCTCTTGCGCAGGCTGGCGATGCATTCGTCGTATTCCTCGCGATGGGCGAATCCCTTTCGAAAACCGTGACTGCCGGCAATCGCACAAATCATCCCGTGTTTTTTCAACAAAGGCCAATGTTCGGTGCCAATCAACTCGACCGAAGGCAGCCCCATCCGCGCCGAATGACCGATCAGCTCCGCGGCCGGCATCGGGCGAAAACACCAGGGGACGACCGACTGATTGATGCGTTTGTTTTTGACCTTGTAGAGGGGCCCCTCTTCAGCCGCGCGCGCCAGCGAAGGCGATTGAATGAACGCGGCGGTGGCGGCGGCGGCCATGACACTTGTGCGGAGAGCCTGACGGCGCGTGCATTTGTTTTTCGGCGAAGCCGGTCCAAAAGATGAAGGCAGGTTCATGTGGTCAGCGAGGGTTCAGCTTTTGATCCAGAGTAGCGGTCCCAAGCGAAGCGGGCAATTCGAATCCAGCAATTCTGATTTTGCGGAGCGCGGCTGTCCTCAGCCGCAACACGAACGAAACTCGAAAGGGCCCGGGAGGATTCTCCCGCGTCATCGCGTTTCCCATCTGCTGCAACTGGGGACAGCCGCGCTCCGGGTGCTGCTTGCCATGAATAGAGCGTTCTCTTCCGGCGTCTGCAAAACGTCACCCGGCAGCTACAGGGCACGAGAGATTTTTTTATCGCCATGGGCCGCGGATCGTATTCGAATGAACAGGTTCTTTACTCCGGAGTATTTTAAGAGCGAAAGGCAACTGGAATGAGCAGTGTGGCAGAACCGGAAACGCCGAAAATGGCCGATCAGGACCTCGAAGCGGTCCAGCATCTCAAAAGCTCCTGTGCGAAGCTCAAAGCGGAACTCCGAAAAGTCATCGTCGGGCAGGATGACGTCATCGAGCAGGTATTGATTGCGATACTGACCCGGAGCCACGCCTTGCTGGTAGGCGTGCCCGGGCTGGCCAAAACGCTTTTGGTCTCGACTCTTTCCCAAACGCTGCACCTCTCCTTCAAGCGCATTCAATTTACGCCGGACCTCATGCCCAGCGACATTACGGGGACGGAGGTGATTTATCAGGATCCAGCCACGAACGAGCGGCAGTTCCGCTTTTTGAAAGGACCGATCTTCGCCAATATGATCCTGGCCGACGAGATCAACCGGACCCCGCCCAAGACGCAAGCGGCCATGTTGGAAGCGATGCAGGAGCGGAAAGTAACGGTTGGCGGCGCGGATTATCCATTGCCCGACCCGTTCTTTGTCCTGGCGACCCAGAACCCGATCGAACAGGAGGGAACCTATCCGCTGCCCGAGGCGCAGTTGGACCGGTTTATGTTCATGATCGCGGTCGATTATCCGAGCGATGCCGAGGAATTGGAGATCATGAAGATGGCCACCGGCGTGAGCATGGCCAAACCGGAGGTGATTGTTGCCGAACAGGAAATCCTCAACCTGCAGCAGGTGGTGCGTCGCATGCCCGTGGCTGAGCACGTTTACGCCTATGCGGAGAGGCTGGTGCGGGTGACGCGTCCGAAATCGGTTGAAGCCCTGGATTTCTGCAAGAAGTGGCTGACCTGGGGGGCCGGGCCGCGAGCCGGTTTGAACCTGATCCTGGGGGCGAAGGCGCGGGCCATGTTGCGCGGACAGGTGTATGTGAGTTGCGACGACGTGGCGGCGGTGGCCTTGCCGATTTTCCGGCACCGCATCATTCCCAATTTCGCAGCCCAAAGCGAATCGGTCATGCCCGACGACATCACCGAACGCATCCTGGAATCGGTGCCCAAGGACGAGAAGCTGAAGTGAGTGCCCGGCCGCGGCGATTTGGAGCGCGGGGGGCAAGCGAAGCGCGACCCGGTTTTGGTTTTCATCCTTCGGATTGCCCGCCATGAATAAAGAGAGCACCGATCAACTCCTCGACCCGGTCGCCATTTCCCGCGCGGAGTCACTGGGCCTGCATGCCCGGTTCATTGTCGAGGGCTACATGGCGGGCGAACACAAGTCCCCCTACCGCGGTTTTGCGGTCGAGTTTGCGCAGCACCGCGAATACACGCACGGGGACGATACCCGCCATTTGGATTGGAAGGTCCTGGGACGGACCGATCGCTACTACATCAAGCAATACGAGCAGGAAACGAATTACGTCGCTAACATCCTCCTGGATGGCAGCGAATCGATGAAATATGGCTCGGGAAAGCTCACCAAGCTGCAGTACGGCAAAATGATGGCCGCGTGCCTGGCCTATTTGATCCTGCACCAGCGCGACGCGGTGGCGCTGGGGATTTTTGATTCGGCCGTTGTCGATTATGCCCCGCGCAGCGATAGCAGGGGGACGATTCACCATATCCTGACGCGCCTCGCGGCCTTCGAGCCAAAGGCGCAAACGAACATCGGCTCGGTCCTGCACGACGTGGCCCGGCTCATTCGCCGCAAGGGAATCGTCATTGTCATCAGCGATCTTTTCGACGACGAACAAAAAGTCCTGGACGGCATCCAGCATCTGCGGTTTGGCGGCAACGAAGTGATCGTGTTTCACGTGTTGGACCCGTATGAGCTGGACTTTCCGTTCGCGGGCCTGGTCGAGTTCGAAGGGTTGGAACAGGCGCCAAAGATTCTGACCCGCCCGTCTGAGATTCGAAAAAGCTACTTGCGTGAATTGGAGGCGTTCCGGCTCCGGCTGCGCCATGGCTGCGAACGGAACCACTGCCATTACCTGCTGGTGAACACGGCCCAGCCTTTCCATGAAGTGCTGAGCGCTTACCTGGCATTCCGCCTGAAAACGAGCTGATGTCTTTTCTCAATCCCATCCTGCTGGCGGGAATGGCGGCCGTGGCGGTGCCGATCATCATTCACCTCCTCAACCGGCGCAAATTCCAGAAAGTGGTCTGGGCCGCGATGCGCTTTCTCAAGGTGAGCGTGGAACAGAACCAGCGCCGGATGCGGATCGAAGACCTGATTCTGTTGCTGCTGCGCTGCCTGCTCCTGGTCCTGCTGGCTCTGGCCCTGGCCCGGCCTGCTTTCCTTGCCAGCGCGGGCAGCATGTTTGGCCAGACGAAAGTGACGGGGGTGATCGTTCTCGATAACTCCTACAGCATGGGTGCGACCGACGGCGCCCAGACCCGGTTTGAAGAGGCTCGCAGGGCCGCCGAACAGGCCCTCGACTCGATGCCGCCCGGCTCCGCCACCGCCGTGTTGCTGGCTTCAGACGTCGTCCGGGGCGCCATTCCGGAGCCGACCTTTGACTTGAATCTGGCGCGAAAGGTCATTCGCGAGGCGCCGCTGACAGACCGGGCCACCGATCTGTTTCCCGCCATCCATGCGGCGGTGGATACCCTTCGCGGCCGGCTCGCGATTCGGAAGGAGATATTCCTCGTCACCGATGGCCAGGCCGCAGGGTGGAGGCAACTGGCTGAAATCCAGCAAACCCTCGAGCAGTCCAGGGACGAAATTCAGACGCATATCCTTCTCGTGGGCGAAGAAGAGGAGCGCAACCTGGGGCTGAGCAGCCTGAGCCTGGCCAGCGGCCTGTCTCCCATCAACCAACCGCTCCGATTCGAAGCAACCGTCAGCAATTTCGGCAAGGAGCAAGTTCGCGATGTCCGGGTGACGCTGAGCATGGATGGCGAGCCGCCCAGCGATGAAGTTGTCATCGACTCCCTTCCCGCCGGCGGCAGCAAGAGCGTTTCGTTGTTTGCCAGGCTCCGAACCGGCGGTTTTCACTCGATCACCGCGCGCATTCCCGAGGACCAACTGCCCGCCGATGACCGGCGCGTGCTGGCCGTGCGCGCGATCAAGGAAGTGCACGTGTTGCTGGTCAATGGTGAGCCGGGAAGTGAACCGCGCGACGGCGAAGCCTACTTCGCGGCGAACGCGCTGGTGCCGGTCCCGCCGGAACTGGCCTCGGAATATTTCATTAAAACGAAAGTCATTACCGCGCCCGAGTTTGCCCAGGCGCGGATGGACGATTACGACGCGATTGTGCTGGCCAATGTGCCGGACTTCACCGAAGCCACGCTCCAGAACCTCGAATCGTATTTGCGGCGCGGAGGCGGATTGATGGTCTTTCCCGGAGGCCGCGTCAACGTCTCCTTCTATAACGAGCAATTGTTTCGCAGAACCGGCATTCTGCCGGCCGCTCTGGGACCGGCGAAGGGCGATGCCGGGCAGGACGAGGTTTTCGTCACGTTCCAGGAAAAGAATTACCAGCACCCCATCGTCGCGCTTTGGAATGACCCGGGCGTGGGGACGCTGGCCTCGGCCCGCTTTTTTCGATGGTACGAATTGCAGCCTTCGCCGAAGGCGCCGGCAGGACCGGGGCAGGGGAGGGGCGCCGCAGCAACGGCACCCGAGGCAAAGCTTCAGGAGGCGGGCGAGCCGAGGCTGGTGTTGAAGTATTCGGATGGAACCCCTGCCGTGATGGAACGCACGTGGGGTTTGGGGCGGGTGATTCTCCTCAGCAGCACGGCGGATACGGATTGGAACGATTTTCC
>CAZCUL010000827.1:0-5316 GCA_964501475.1 uncultured Verrucomicrobiota bacterium
CGGGCAGCAGCAGCAATTCGTCATCCGAGAGCCGGCGCAATTCATCGTGCATGACTTTCAACTTGTGCAAGCGCTCCGCCTCGGGAATGCGCGAGCCGTTTTCATAGTGGAACTCGGCCAGATGAACAATGTCCGCCCCCCGCGCCTTGAAAGTCTTTACGAACCCGGGTGTTTCCAGTCCAGGCGGAACGCCGTCGGTCTGCTGCTGCCGTTGCTTTTCCATGAATTCCCTCGAGTGCTCGACGTGATAATGGCTGGTGAAGGTGAGATACCCCGGCAGCTTCTTAAAACGGTCCCCGTGCGTGTAGCGGGCCACGGCATCGAGCGCCTGCCGCGCACTGCCGCGCGTGAGGAGATGGAAAACGCCCAGCCGCTGCTGCGTTCCCGGCGGCGCGTTGAACCACGGCACGAAGCGATTGTCCCCAGTGGATGACTGGCGAATGCCGAATCCATAATCGCTCACGTGTCCGCGATAATTCCTGCCGTGCCAGACGAACTGCAAATTATATGCCTCGTCCAGGGGATAAAAGAACTGGTGCGGCGGCGGAAAGATCGCGAGCGAACCTGACTTGCCTTGCGCGACTATCGTCCGGCCCGAAACCGCCAGCGGCGCGGCATCCGCAGCGGCGTTCACTTTCATGGTCTGGAAGTTTCCGGACGTGCTATTCCACGCCATCGCGTCCCACCCCGGCCGGGCGCTGGCAAGTCCGGCATCGTAAATGAGCGCCCGCCAATCCTCCTGTGTCGTCATTACCGTCTCGACGTGAATCAGCGGACTATTGCGATAAAAGGTGAACCGCACATCGCCGCGAAAGCGGCCCGCTTTCGCCTCTGCAACGCTGACCGTCGTGCGCGTGCCGTAGTTCGTCGTCTGCGCGCGCCGTTTGCCCAATGCCACGACGTAGGTTTCGTAATGTCGCCGCGGCGTGTTGTCGAAGAATGCGCCCCAGCCCTGCGGATTCTTCGCGTCGCGACTGCCCACCGTGAGCAGGGTCACAGGACTCAACGCCTCCATGACGATCATCGGCGCTTCTTCATTCGCGGCCACGCCCAGCGACTCAATCAGAGGCTTCGCTTCATCCAGGCTGAACACAGCCACGCCGCTTTCACCCGGCGCCATCGGCCACGTCACGCGGAGTTGAGCCTCACTTTGTTCCACGGTGACACCCGAATTGGCGGCGACTCCGGCGGGAGCGCCAAGAGCGAACGCCGCCAGGCTCAGGGTAAGGCAATGATTATTCATTTCTGGAGTGATTGGGGCAAACGACGCAATCTGTGTCCATCGAAAAGTCCACCTCTCTCCGACTCTCTCCCGACTCTCTTCCCCGCTCGTCCCTCGCGCGGAGAGGGAGAAAACCTCGCGGTGGCGAACAGTGTCAAGATGCGCCCCATGGCTCCACAACACCAAGATTGTGCCTGACGATCCAGCTCGAAGACTTACCTTTCTGCCTGTTAAACGAATACCAACTACCGTGCGCATATCCGCAGGACTATCCGCCAGCGCGTGAATGTGCTAAGAAACTGCCGGCGACCGCCCTTCAGGGCGAAATCGAAACGGATTGGGGCGAGCTGCGGGAGCCCGAAGGCGTGGCGCGGTCGCTCCGGGAAGAAGAACTGGCAAAACGGTTGGTGTTCGCTTTGAATTCCATAGATGAATGCACGCACCTGCTTGACGATGAAGCCCTGTTGGCGGGTCGCCTTTTGTCTTTTGATGGGTCTATGGAGTGCGACGCTTTCCGGTGCCGCGCCCCCAACGCAACCGAACGTCGTCCTCATTCTGGCGGATGACCTCGGCTGGACGGATTTGTCGTGTTACGGCAGCGACCTCTATGAGACGCCGCACCTCGACCGGCTCGCGCGGGACGGGATGAAGTTCACGCAGGCCTACTCGGCTTGCACGGTCTGTTCGCCCACGCGCGCGGCGATCCTGACTGGCAAATATCCCGCGCGCCTTCATGTCACAGATTGGATTCCGGGCTTGCCGCCGGAAAATCCGAAGCTGCTGGTGCCGGAGTGGACGAAGTATCTGCCGCTGGAGGAAACCAGTATGGCGCGCGCGCTTCGATCCGCAGGTTACGTCACGGCCAGCATCGGCAAATGGCACCTGGGCGGCGAGGAATACTATCCCGAGAAACACGGCTTCGACATCAACGTGGCCGGGAGTTCCGCGCCTGCGCCTCCGAGTTATTTCGCGCCTTACAAGATCGCGACCCTGCCGGAAGGTCCCGAAGGCGAATACCTCACGGACCGGCTGGGCGAGGAAGCCGTGCGGTTCATCGAGGGGCACAAAGACAACCCCTTTTTTCTCTACCTGCCGCACTTCGCGGTCCATACGCCCATTCAAGGCAAGGAGGCGCTTTTTCAAAAATACCGGGCGAAGAAACGCCGCGGCCTGTATCAAACGAACGCGATCTATGCCGCCATGATTGAAAGCATGGATGATTCGGTGGGCCGCATCCGCCGCAAGCTGGACGAACTCAAACTGGCCGATCACACCGTTGTCATCTTCACATCGGACAACGGCGGACGTGTGCCAACGACCTCGAATCATCCGCTGCGCGTGGGCAAAGGTTCCTGCTACGAGGGCGGCACGCGCGTACCCTTGATCGTTCACTGGCCCGGAGTAACGAAGCCGGGAAGCATTTGTGAGACTCCGGTTATGAGCATGGACCTGTATCCCACCATTCTCGAAATCGCCGGTTTGAGGGAAGCTGCCCGCAAAGGTGTGGACGGCACGAATCTCGTCGCGCTGTTGCGCCGCGATGGCGAGTTAGAGCGCGATGCGCTTTTCTGGCATTATCCCCATTACCAGCATTACCAACTCGGCGGCGCCACGCCCTACGGCGCGATTCGCGCAGGCGACTTCAAGTTGATCGAGTTCTTCGATGACATGCGGGTGGAGCTTTACAACCTGCGCGAAGATATCGGTGAACAGCGCAATTTGGCGGCCCGGTTGCCGGCGAAGGCCGATGAACTGCGCACCCGATTACACGCCTGGCGCCAGGAGATCGGTGCGCAGATGCCCTCGCGCAACCCGGACTACGATCCTTCGAAACCCGAACATGATCCTGCGACGAGAAAGAGGCCGAAGGCCAGGAAGTGACAACGCAGAAAGTGAAATTTCTCGGTCCTTCGCCAGCGCCGACCGAAGCGCGACAAACTCCCTGGGCGGAACTCAGCAGGATGGATGGGCTGGCGGAGCAGATTGTTGTGAATATTCCGGCGCCTGACCGGTTTATTGGTGTGAAAGGTCAACCGTATGGACGAGCAACACGCCATCCAACTCTGCGTCAAACATAAAGACCCCGTCGGTTTTGAGTTTCTGGTGCAAAAGTATCGGCGCGAGGCCTTCTCCCATGCGTTCGCCCTTCTGGGGAACCAGGAGGACGCGCTGGACGCCTGCCAGGATTCCTTTGTCAGGGCTTTTGCGGCCATTCCGCGTCTGCGTGAGCTGCCACAGTTTTATCCGTGGTTCTATTGCATCCTGCGAAATCGCTGCCTGAATCTGCTTGCGCGCCGCCAGACTTGCGACCGCCATCGCGAGTCACAACAGGGCAATGCGGCCATGGCGTTCGATGGCACGAATCCGGGCAGCCTCCTCGAACAACAGGAGGAGCGGGAGCGGGTGCGGCTCGCGATGCACTCCTTGAAACCCGACCAACGCGAAATCCTTGTCATGAAACATGTCCAGGGACATCGCTACGAAGAGATCGCGAGTATTCTCGGCATTCCGAGGGGCACGGTCATGAGCCGGCTCTATCATGCGCGGACGGCACTGCGCGAAGCCTACTTGCGACTCGATCGGGTGACGCCCCGATCACCGGAGAACGTTACATGAACCAGTGCGAATCATTCAAAGGGCTGCTGGTGGGCCTGCTCGACGCTGAATTGACGCCGGACGAAACCCGGCAGATCAACCAGCACCTGAGCCGTTGCGCGGCCTGCCGGAAGGAATACGAAGAATTGCGCGAAACTTCCGGCAAGTTGTCGGCGATTTCCTTTCAAGAGCCGGGCGACAAGATTTTGGCAGAGGTATGGAAGAGTCCCTACAGCCGGGCAGTGCGCAACACGTCGCTGGTGATGATCGTCGGCGGCTACGCCGCATTGATCGGTTACGGACTCTTTGAGCTTCTGACCAACGGCAAGGAGGAACTGCCGGCGAAACTGGGTCTCGCCGCCATTGTATTGGGTTTCCTGATCCTGCTGGTTCAGTTGGTTCGTGAACGAGTCAAAACCTACAAGACCGACCCGTACAAGGAGATCGAACGATGATCATCGTCACAACCGAAACTATCAAAGGTAAAAAAGTCGTCCGCACGCTTGGCCTGGTACGGGGCAACACCATTCGGGCCCGGCACCTGGGAAGGGATATCCTCGCGCTCTTGCGCAATATCGTCGG
Organism: uncultured Verrucomicrobiota bacterium; assembly: GCA_964501475.1. GTDB lineage: Bacteria > Verrucomicrobiota > Verrucomicrobiia > Limisphaerales > CAZCUL01 > CAZCUL01. The sequence continues at coordinate 4,400 of CAZCUL010000827.1, forward strand.
CGGGGAGATTCACGATTACACCAAACTCCTGGCCGAGTCGCGTGAGCAGTCACTGGACCGGATGAGGGCCGAAGCGCAGCGGCTTGGGGCAAACGCCGTCGTCGAAGTGCGCTTTGCCACGTCGGTCCTGATGGGTGGCGCGGCGGACTTGCTGAGCTACGGACCCGCGGTTGTTGTGGAAGACGAATGAAGCCTGCCGGCCGGCGGACGTAATCCTGCCCCGGGTTAACCTCCCGCCAACCCTCCAATCCCGAGATGGGGCCCAGCCGCGGGACCGCCGGCGTGGTCGAGCGCGGCGGAGAGGCTTTTCCATTTTGGAGGAGAGGGGCTTTTCCTGTTGTAATGGCTCGATACGCCTTTCAATTCCGGAAGCATCGGCCGCAGTGCTTCTTCAATGCGCTCCGCGATCCGTTCATAGCCCGCCGCGTTCGGATGGATGTAATCAAACATCAGTTCGGACTTGCGCAGAATCCCGTCCAGAATGTCCGGGACGTAGAGCACTTTCTTCTCCCGGGCCAATGCCTTGAAGCGCGTCTGGTTCGCATCCCGCAACGAGGCACTGCGAATCCCAAGCAGGACCACAAAAGAACCTTCCTCATGAAAGCGGTCGATCATTTTGGCGAGGTTGGCAAAGGTCTGGTCCGGGGAGACGCGACGCAATGTGTCATTGCCTCCCAAACCCAGCAAAACCACGCGCGGCTTCAACGCCGCCACCTTGTCCAGCCGCGCCAAACCACCGGCTGTTGTTTCGCCGCTGACTCCGAAGTTCACCACGGGCACCCCGAGGCGTTCGCTCAGGCGAGACGGATAATCCTGTCCTTCGTCCGCTCCATACCCGGCCGTCAGACTGTCTCCAAAAGCCACCCAGGGACCCGTGGCGGCGGGCGGCAGATTCCTGTAATCCGTGGGCAAGCCCC
>CAZCUL010000828.1:0-11761 GCA_964501475.1 uncultured Verrucomicrobiota bacterium
TGCCCGCATTGTGACGGGCGGGCCAACCTCTGACGAGGCCTCTTTTAAGAATAATGCCGCACCAAAGCAACTCTTGGTGGAAGCAATGGCCGCGTCCTGGCCCTGCCCCGGAGCGCGGACGTCCTCATCCGCAGCGCACCGGCAAGCCCCTTGCGTGCGTCACTCTAAAAGGTTGCACATCCCAATCGCCTGCTGGCCGGGGCAGTGTCAAGATCCGCCTGAAGCGATTTTGATGGTGGTTGACGCTTAGCCGGCGATGCCTTGAAACTCGGGCTCGTGACCCCAAACGCCCCTTCTGCAAAACCATCTTTTACTCTCCGGGCCGCAACGCGCGAAGATGTTCCGGCCTTGCTGGCATTGATCGATGCCCTCGCGGAGTTCGAGAAGCTGACGCCACCCGACGCCGCCGCGCGCGAGCGCTTTGCCGAACACGGGTTTGGCCCGCGCCCGAAGTTCGAAGCCTGGCTGGCGTTCGCCGATGGCGTCGAGACTCCGGTCGGCTACGCGCTGTTTTTCGAGACTTACTCGACCTTTCGCGCCAGTCCCACGCTCTATCTCGAGGATTTGTTCGTGTTGCCGGCTTATCAAGGGCGTGGGATTGGGAAGGCTTTGTTGCGCCATTGCATCCGGCTCGCTTGCGAACGCGGCTGCCAACGCATGGAATGGACTGTTCTGGACTGGAACAAAAATGCGCAGGACTTTTATCAGCGTCTGGGGGCGCGGCACCTTGCAGAATGGCAGATATATCGCTTGACGGGGGATACAATGGCGGCGGCGATTTCTGAAGCTTCACCCAGGTAAGGTTCGATGACGAGCCGGCCCGCCTCCCCGGCCTTTGGGATTGCGGCTTGCGATTCGGCAGTAGCGTCGAACGGTATCTACCTCCCGATCCACTTCTGTAGAGCCGACGCCAGGAGCTCATAACAAAATTAAGCTTTCTCGGCGTGCCGGGGACGGGTCACTATCGCCGTATTCCGGATGAGAGAACTGCGGTTTGCCATCATTGGAACCGGTTTCTGGTCGCGATACCAGCTCGCCGCCTGGAAGGAGCGAAGCGGGGCGCATTGCATCGCGCTGTGCAACCGGACACGCGCGAAGGCTGAAGCGCTGGCAGCCGAGTTCGAGGTGGCTTCGGTTTACGACGACGCGGATGAATTGATTCGCCGGGAGCAACCGGACTTCCTCGACGTGATTACAGATGTGGAGACACACAGCCGGTTCGTCGAGCTGGCCGCGGCCCACAGGATTCCGGTGATCTGTCAAAAGCCGATGGCCCCAACGCTGCCCGCCGCGGAAAAGATGGTGAGCGATTGCCGGAAAGCCGGCGTGCCGTTCTTCATTCATGAAAACTGGCGCTGGCAGCGGCCGATGCGCGAGCTGAAAAAGGTGTTAGGCGGCGGAAGCATCGGCAAAATCTTTCGCGGGCGCATCGATTACTGCAATAGCTTTCCCGTCTTCGACAATCAACCCTTCCTGAAGAACCTGGAGCAATTCATCCTCACGGACATCGGAAGCCATATCCTGGATGTGGCGCGGTTCCTCTTCGGCGAGGCACAGAGCCTCTACTGCCAGACCGGCCGCGTTCACCGCGATATCAAAGGTGAAGATGTGGCCACAGTGATGATGGAGACGAACGGCGGAGCCGCTGTCACGTGCAATCTCAGTTACGCCAGCCGGGTCGAGCACGACCGGTTTCCGGAGACGTTCGTCTTCGTTGAGGGCGATCAGGGCTCGGCAGAACTCGCGCCGGATTATTGGGTGCGCGTCACGACCTCTGAAGGCACCGTGGCCCGTCGTTGCCCGCCGCCGTTTTATCCCTGGGCCGACCCGCGTTACGCGCTGGCGCAGTCCAGCATCGTCGATTGCAATGCGAATCTGCTGCAGGCGCTGCAAGGCAAGGGCGCTGCCGAGACAACAGGCGAGGATAATTTGAAGACGATGCGGCTCGTCTTCGGCGCTTATGAATCGGCGGCAGGAAAACAGGTGGTGCGTTTTTGATCGCGCCGGCGGAGGAAGGAGAGCACGGAGATGAAAGAAGAGAATTTGCAGCGCGGCGGGAGGAGAGAGGAAGCGTCTGCAGCGATTGCCGAATTAGAAGCGCAGGTTGTGATGGGCGTTCCTATCGCGCTTATTCCTCCGTGGCTTCCTTCCTCCGTGGTTTAAAGCTGCCATGCCAGACGACCGCATCATTGCCAGATACCGGATCGAAACCGCGCTGCCCGTCGAGCAGGCGGCGGAGATGATTGCCGGGGAACAGTCGTCCGGGACCTTTCTTCCCGTTCCAGGGGAGACCGAAGAACTGAAAGCCCGGGCCCGGGCCCGGGTCGTCGATGTAAAGCTGCTTGAGACCGTGGACACCCCCGGCTTGCCGGGATCGCGCAAGCCGAAAGGCGCGGCCGGCCCCGTGAAATATCAGCGCGCGGAAATCACACTCTCGTTCCCCATGGCAAATGTGGGTCCGAACCTGCCCGCGCTGGTAGCCACTGTCTGCGGCAACCTTTACGAACTGGCCGAGCATAGCGGTTGCAAACTGCTCGATCTCGAATTGCCCCCCGCCTTTGGCGAGCATTATCCAGGTCCGCAGTTCGGCATCGAAGGCACTCGAAAACTTGCAGGAGTTTTCGGACGGCCCATCATCGGCACCATTGTGAAACCGAGCGTCGGGCTTTCTCCGGATCAGACCGCGGACCTGGTTCGCACCTTGGGAGAAGCCGGCATCGACTTCATCAAGGACGACGAGCTGATGGCTAATCCGCCGCATTCGCCTTTGAAGGAGCGGGTCGCGGCCGTGATGCGCGTCATCAATGAACTGGCCGACCGCACCGGGAAGAAAGTGATGTTTGCTTTCAATCTCACGGACGATCTCGACGCCATGTTCCGGCATCACGATGAGGTGGCGGCGGCGGGCGGGACGTGCGTGATGGTGAGCATTCACAGCGTGGGTTTGCCGGCGGTGACCGAGTTGCGCCGGCGCTGCCGATTGGCGATCCACGGCCATCGCAATGGCTGGGGCCTTTATTGCCGGCACCCGCTGCTCGGTGTCGAGTATGGCGCGTGGCAAAAGCTCTGGCGTCTGGCGGGGGTGGATCATCTTCACGTGAACGGGTTGCAAAACAAGTTTTGGGAACCGGACGAGTCTGTCGTGCAGAGCATCAAGGCTTGCATGACGCCGATGTTCCGTCCGGACGACACGGTCATGCCGGTCATCAGTTCCGGCCAGTGGGGCGGCCAGGCGCCGGAAACGTATCGCCGGACCGGGACGATGGATGTGATGTATGTGGCCGGCGGAGGCATCATGGCGCACCCGATGGGGCCGGCCGCGGGTTTGCGGGCGCTCCAGCAGGCCTGGGAGGCTGCAGTGGGCGGAGTCGGGCTCGAGGCCTACGCAAAGACGCATGCGGAACTGAAGGCGACGCTGGAGAAGTTTGGGAAAGAGAGGGAATGAAGGGAGCATGAACCTCCTTCTCTCCTACTACGGCGACGACTTCACCGGGTCCACGGATGTCATGGAAGCATTGGCGCGGGCCGGACTGCGCACGGTATTGTTTCTTCAGCCTCCGTCCGTCGAGCATCTCCGGAAGTTTCCCGGGCTGCGCGCCTTTGGCATTGCCGGCGGGTCCCGCGCCATGTCCCCGGCCGAGATGGAGCGCGAACTGCCACCGGCTTTCGAGGCCCTCAAAGCCAGCGGAGCGCCTCTCATACATTACAAAATCTGTTCGACCTTCGACTCATCGCCTGCCATCGGCTCCATCGGGAAAGCCATCGAAATCGGCCGTCGGGTCTTTGGCAACTCGGTCACGCCATTGGTGGTCGGCGCGCCGGTGCTGGGCCGCTACGTCGTTTTCGGAAATCTCTTCGCCCGTTCCGGTCTCGAGACCGAGCCTTACCGGCTGGACCGGCATCCCACCATGAGCCGGCATCCGGTCACCCCCATGGACGAAGCTGATCTCCGCCTGCAACTGGCGAGGCAGACTGCGCTTCCGGTGGAATTGGCGGACGTGCTGCAGCTCGATGAAGAGCTCGTGAGCGACGAAGAGGAAAGAGCGGCGGCCGAAGCGCCGTCCGAATCTGCTTCACGATCCGAGCCGCGCATTCTTCTCTTCGATACGCTGCGCGAGGCGCACCTGGCGGTGATTGGGCGGCGGATTGCGAGATTCATTCAACCGGGCAAAGCCTTGTTCTGCGCGGGATCGAGCGGATTGGAATATGCCCTGGTTATGCACTGGAGGAGAACCGGCGAGATTTCAAGCGCCGCGGAGGATGGAGGACGCGGAGAGAGAAGAAAGGGTCCCGCTTTTCGAGGTTCGGCTGGTTCGGCCGTGCGCCAAATCGTGGGTGTCTCCGGGAGTTGCTCGCCAGTGACGGACCGCCAGTTGGCGCGAGCGGCTTCTGCGGGGTTCCAGGACGTGGCCATCGATCCAGTCTCGTTGCTAAAGAACGACACTGCGGCAGTCATCTCCGCGGCAACCGGGATGGTGGCCCGCGGCCAAAGCGTCATTTTGCACACCAGCCGCGGTCCCGGGGACAAACGTTTGATATCGAACCTTTCCCCGTCCAATCGAACGCAGATCGGGACGGCTTTGGGCGAGCTCCTGGACCGGCTTCTGAGCGAAACGGGCCTGGGCCGCGCAATCGTCTGCGGGGGCGACACCAGCATGGCCGCAGCCCGCGCGTTGGGGATTGAAGCTTTGGAGTTTTTGGCGCCGGTCGCGCCAGGTTCACCGCTCTGCCGCGTCCACGCGCCCGGTCGAAGGGCTGATGGCTGCGAGATGGTGTTCAAAGGCGGTCAAGTGGGCCGCGACTCTTTTTTCCTGGATGTGATCGAGGCCGGGAACGCTGCGAACCAGGAATCATAACGGATAAATCAATGATTAAAATCGCCTTGCTTGGCGCTGGCGGCAAAATGGGCTGCCGCCTCACGGATCACCTCATGAAACTTCCGCAATATCAGTTGCGGTGCGTGGAGACCGGGGAACGCGGGACCGCCAACCTCGAAGCCCGCGGCTTGCGCCCAACACCGCAGGACGAAGCGATCTCAGACGCAGAGATCGTGATTCTGGCATTGCCGGATCGGATTCTGGGCAAGGCAGCTCACGCCATCGTTCCCAAAATGAAATCCGGAGGGATGCTCGTACTGCTCGATCCGGCCGCAGCCTATGCCGGCGAATTGCCCGTGCGCGTGGACATCAGCTACTTCATCACTCACCCGTGTCACCCGAGCGTCTTCGATCATTTCGAAACGGAGCTCGAGCGAAACGATTTCTTCGGGGGTACACACGCGCGCCACGCCATTGTGTGCGCGCTCATGCAGGGACCGGAGGAGGATTATGCCAAAGGGGAGCGGGTGGCGCGCGACTTTTACGCGCCGGTCACAAGAGCGCACCGCGTGACAGTCGCGCAAATGGCCATCCTGGAGCCGACCATGGCCGAGACTTGCGGCATCGCCTTGATCATGACCTTGCGCGAAGTGATGGAAGAAGCGATTCGCCGCGGCGTGCCACGCCAGGCGGCGGAGGACTTCATGTTCGGCCACATCAAAGTGCCGCTTGGGATCGCGTTTAATCGCGTCGATTTCCCGTTTTCAGACGGCGCAAAGCTCATCGGTGAATACGGCCGGCAATGCCTGATCAAATCGAACTGGAAAAAGTTATTTGAACCGGAAAGCGTAAAGGAACAGGTGCGGGCGATTGTCGATGGCGCGATGCCAAAGGAGCTTCCGGAGTCTTAGAAAGCCTGGCGCCTCCCTTCGGCCATCCTCTCCTCCGCCGCTGCCCCTGAATTTCGTAGGAGGCGACGTGAGGAGGCTCACTTCGATTCCGGACAAGAAAGCCAGAGCCCCTTAGTTAGGTCGGCGCCTTCGGATCAAGGGCGGATCGAAGTTTCGCCTCGGGAACGGCGATGCGCCCGAAAGCCGGCGACACTGCGCAAACGCATTGACTCTCTACGCAAAGCCTCAAGTATAAGCCAGCGCGATGGGCAAGCTCGGTCATGTCTTTCACTTTGGCTGGAAATACCTGCGCCGCTATTGGGGGCGGCTGGTAGCGGGCATTCTTTTCGGGATCGTCTTCGGGCTCTCCAATGCCAGCTTCGTTTGGGCGACCAAAACCCTCATGGCGCGCTTGACGCCAGCCAACGCCGAGGCGGTGGAAACTGCTGTTCCCGGAGAACCGGCGCCGGCGGCGAAAGGCCTGCAAGAGATCACATCGACCGTGGCCCGAATCGTCGATCCCTGGCTGCCCCGGATCGGAGAACGCATGGACTGGCGGCGGATTCTGGGAGCGTTGCTCTTTCTTCCGCTGCTGGTCTCGATTCGAAGCATCGCCGATTTTTTCAGCAGCTATTGCATGGGTTGGGTGAGCGAGCGGGTCATCAACGATATGCGCCTGGATGTGCTGGGAAAGCTCAGCGCCTTGTCCCTGGACTTCTTCAACCGGGCGACCACGGGCGACCTTTTCACTCGGGTCAATGCGGACACGGCGTCGCTCCTGCGCTGTCTGCGGGTCGGCGCCTCGGGTCTGGTCAAGGAAGGCATCAGCGTGATCAGCCTGCTGGCCGCGCTTCTTTGGATCAACTGGCAACTGACGCTGTTTGCCATGGTCTTCCTGCCGCTCTGCATGTTTCCGTTGCTGGTTCTGGGGCGCAAAGTCCGGAAAGCAGCCAAGGGCGCGCGAGGCACGGAGATTCTTCAGGCAAGTCAACTGGTGGAATTGCTTGCCAGTATCCGCATCATCAAAGCTTTCAGCCTGGAATCCGAGCAGATGCAGCGTTACCGGGCCCTTTCGAGGCAGCTTGTCCGCCACGGAATGCGAGGGATCAAGTCCAAGGAATTGGTCAACCCCATCATCGAGGTGGTTTCCATGCTCGGTCTGGGAGCGCTCATCGTTTACATTTTCATGTCCCAAACGAGCATTGCGGACTTCGTCGGATTTCTGACAGCGGTCATGCTCTTCTTCCTTTCGATCAAACGCCTCGCCACTGTGCACATGCTTTTCGAGCAAGCCAGTCCGGGGGTGGATCGCATGATCGAGATTCTTCAGGAGCAACCGACCGTGACCGAACCGCTTCGCCCCCAGCCGCTCAAATCGTTCCGATCCGATATCCGATTCGCCAACGTCAGCTTCGGCTACAACCCGGACCGGACCGTGATTCAGGATTTCAACCTGGTCATCGGGCGGGGCGAGAAGATCGGCCTGGCCGGACCGAGCGGCTCGGGCAAAAGCACCCTGGTGAATCTCCTCTTCCGTTTTTACGATCCAACCTCGGGCGCGATCCGGATCGACGGAATCGATCTGCGCGAAGTTTCCCTGTTCGACCTGCGGCAGCTCATGGCGCTGGTCAGCCAGGAAGTCGTGTTGTTCGATCAATCGATCGCCGAGAACATCGCCTGCGGCAAGGCGGGCGCGACGCGCGCAGAAGTCGAGGCCGCGGCCCGGGCTGCCAACGCGAATGATTTCATTGCGCAGTTGCCGGCCGGCTACGACTCCCGCGCCGGCGAACGCGGTGTCACCCTGTCGGGCGGACAACGACAGCGGATTGCCATTGCGCGGGCGTTCATTCGCAACGCCCCGATCCTGGTTTTGGATGAAGCGACCGCCTCGCTTGATTCGCAAGCCGAAGCGGAAGTTCAGGGGGCCATCGAACGACTCTCCGAAAACCGCACGGTCATCTGCGTGGCGCACCGGCTCTCGACGCTCGCCTCGTGTGATCGGATTATTGTGTTGTCTGAAGGCTGCACGATCGAAGAAGGCGGTTTTCAGGAACTGCTGGAACGAGGAGGCGCCTTCGCATCCATGGCGCGGCGACAGGGTCTGTCAGCAACCTCCGGGGTCGTGGCCTGAGACATGATGAGTCAATCAATTCAGGAGGGGGACACCGAAACCGCAAAGTCCGAGAAGTTGACACTCGCAAAACTACGGGCGGCCTTGGGTTGGAGTCGCAACCAACTGGCATACGTGATGAACGCATCTGACCGCGCCATCGTGAATTGGGAGGCGGGCGACCCCATCAGTCCCGTTTACGCGGCGAACTGCGTGAGATTCAGAGCGTTTACAACGAACTCAAGCAGTTGATGAAGCCCGAAGAAATCGGCCCGTGGCTGCTGACCGAGATGGAGGAATTTGAAGGGCGACACTCCGGCTGACCTCATCAGCAAAGGCGAGACAGGCCGCCTTTGGGCCTCGTTGTTCTACCTCCGTTCCGGAACGCCGGACTGAGATCCCGCGTTTTGGTATCTTCACCGCGGCCTGCGGGGGCTGGAGTTTACGCTGTCTTGCTGCAAAGATCTGACCATACACTTGCAGTTATTTTCCGGTCCGATGCGTAATCCTTTTGCGTTTTGACTAAAGGATTCTTTACTCGACTTAAAGGCCCATTGTTGGTTAAAAATGTGGCTGCCGCTCAGTGTGGCAAGCGCATGAAGATCCTGCTAACCTTTACGGGTTTCCACGACCCTTTCGCCGAGAGTTCAATCATCGGGGAAATGGAAACTGGGCCGGTTCTGACGGTGAACGCGGAGAGGCAGCTCGAGCGCGTCTATCTTTTCACCACGCCAACCACCGCTGAGATTTCGGCTCAGACCAAGGTGGAATTGGAAAAGCGGAACAAGGACGTGGCAGTTGAAATCCGAGACGTGCCGCTAAAAGACCCAACCAACTACTTGGGCATCCTCAAACAACTGCGGTCTCACTTCAAAGAAATCAGCAAACAAAACCCGGATGGCGAATACTTCATTTGCGTGTCATCCGGGACACCCCACATGCACGCCAGTTGGCTCATGCTGGCGGCCAGTGGAGAGATTCCTGCCCGCATCCTGCAAACGCGGGCTGCAAAATTTGTTCGCGAGGGGGAAGATCGGGTTACGGAAATTGATTTCACAAATCCGCAGTTTCCCCAAATCAGGCCGTTCGGTGCGTTACCGACCGAGGATGAGGCCAGAGATTTCCAATCCCTCAGCGCCGAACTACAAATTGTAGGAAGTCACGAACTGTTTCTGCGTGAGTTGAAGACTGCCTTCACGATGGCAGAATATGATTCACCGATTCTCTTGCTCGGCGAAACGGGTGCGGGCAAGGAGGTTTTCGCTCGCCTGATTCACCGCGCGAGCAAACGCGCGGCGAAACCATTTGTAACTGCCAACTGTGCCGCGTTTGCTGAGACGCTGATCGAGAGTCAACTTTTCGGTCACCGGAAGGGAGCGTTCACCGGTGCTGACCGGGATCACAAAGGATGCTTTGAAGAGGCGGACGGTGGGACACTTTTCCTCGACGAACTCGGAGAGATGCCAACGCAGTGTCAGGCGAAGCTGCTGCGAGCGATTCAATACGGTAAAATTCAGAGGCTTGGTGACAGCAAAGAATTTACAGTCAATGCTCGCGTGATTGCCGCCACGAACGTGGACGTTAAGCGCGCCATTGAAGAGAAGACTTTGCGCAAAGACCTCTATTATCGGTTTGAGGCAAAGATTTGCATTCCAACCTTGCGAGACCGGCGCGACGACATTCCAAACCTCGCGCACCACTTCTTGGAACACTGGAATCAGAAGCATCAAAAACAGCGTCGTCTTTCGCAACAAGCCATCATCGCTCTGATGAAGCATCCTTGGCCGGGAAATGTGCGTGAGCTTCAGGGGGTTGTTATTCGTTCCGCTCAACTTTGCTCCGGCAAAGTTATCGAGCCGGAAAACTTGCTGTTTGATGAAGTCATGACCACATCCGGCATGGATGCCTTGCCTGAGCCTCAAGAGGGATTTGTTCTGAATGATTTCTTGTCCAGCGTCCGTGGCCGATTGATTGAGAAAGCCATGAAGAGGTCTGATGGAAACCGGACCAAAGCCGCCAGCCTACTTGGCATCACTCCCCAGGCGGTTAGCCAATATTTGCGAAGCCGAGAATGAAACGAGCCTTTGCCAATTCTAAATTCGCCTTTAATAACCTACCGGCAGGCCAAAGGGTGAAATATGCGCAAAGCGCTGCCAAGAAGCCGGATGCGGGAATTCATTTGATTGGCATGTTGCCAGCGAATGGGATGGCATCGTGCTCAGCCTTTCCGAAAATGGAATTTGCGGGGAGGAACTTATGAAGTCTCAGAACTTCGAGTTCCTGCGCCCCTTGTTTCCTGAACTCGCCGACCTTGGTGCGTTCGCGGAGCGATACGCCTTTGCTGATCCCTCCAGCGCGCTGGTGAAACTACGCATGTTCGCCGAAACAATGGTTTCGGCCATTTACAGCCATCACAAGCTGCCGCGGCCCTATCAGTTCAATTTGAACGACATGCTGAACGACGAGATGTTCGTCAGCACGACGCCGAAGGCTGTCCGCTACAAGTTGCACGAGCTTCGTGTCCAGGGGAACAAGGCTGCGCATGGTGTTGAAGCTGCCGTTAAGCCACAAATTCCCGCATGGCTTCTTCAGGAGGCATACGACCTCGCCTGTTGGTTCTTCCTTTCATTCTGCGGTGGCAGCAAGGAGTCCTGTCCGCCATTCGCCGAAGTGAAGCCCGTCGCGGAAGAAGAAGCTGAATCAAGAAAAGCTCTCATTTCTCGTCAACTCGCCGAGCAGGAAGCACGGATGGCTCAAATTCTAGCGGAGCTTGAGGAGGCTCACGCCAAGGCCAAGGCGGCCGAGAAAACTCAGGGTGAACTTCAACTCATCCTGGACCAGACCCAACAGGCGGCCAACGCCCTGCAATTCGACGAGGCGACGACCCGTCGCCGACTGATTGATACGATGTTGATTGCCGCTGGCTGGAGCGTTGATCTTCAAGGAAAGACCACGCCTGAAGTCGCACAGGAAGTCGAAGTGCTCCATCAACCTACTAATTCCGGCACTGGGTATGCAGATTATGTGCTGAAGGACCCGGATAGCGGCAAACCGCTCGGCGTTGTGGAAGCTAAGAAGACCGTCGAGAACTGCCAAACGGGCCAGATGCAGGCCAAGTATTACGCTGACGGCCTTGAGAAAATGCACGGCCAGCGTCCAGTGATCTTCTTCACTAACGGCTACGACCTCTTCATTTGGGACGACACGAAAAACGAACCACCCCGCAAGATTTCCGGCTTCCACTCCAAGGACAGCCTTCAGTATCTCCATTTCCAAAACGCGAATCGCGAACCGCTACTCACGCATCTCACCCCGTCCGAACTCATCGTTGACCGCCTCTACCAGGTGGAATCCATCAAGCGCATTTGCGAACGCTTCGACGCCCGCCGGCGCCGGGCACTCCTTGTGCAAGCGACCGGGACAGGCAAAACACGTGTTGCCATCGCCCTTTGCGAACTGCTCATCCGTGCGAACTGGGTTAAGCGCGTTCTTTTCCTCTGCGACCGTCGCGAACTCCGAAAGCAGGCCTACGACGCTTTTCAGGAATTCCTCCCGGGTGCGCCCGCCGTTTACGTTTCACGCGCAACGAACCAGGACCAGACCAAGCGGATTTATCTTTCCACGTATCCGGCCATAATGAAGTGCTTCGAGAACTTTGATGTTGGCTTCTTCGACCTCATCATTGCCGACGAATCGCATCGCAGCATCTACAACCGCTATCGCGACCTGCTCGTTTACTTCGACGCGTTTCAAGTTGGCCTTACCGCGACACCGGTTACTTTCATCTTCCGCAACACGTTCAAACTCTTCGAGTGCGAGGATAAAGACCCGACAGCGAATTTCTCATACAAGGACGCGATTGAACACAATCCGCCTTACCTAGTGCCGTTCGAAGTTGTGAAGCACACAACCAAGTTTCTTCGAGAGGGTATCAAATACGGTCA
>CAZCUL010000829.1:0-4479 GCA_964501475.1 uncultured Verrucomicrobiota bacterium
CTGATCGCCAAGTCAGAGGATGCGGCGCTGAAGTTGCGGCGGCTTTGGGAAAATCGACTTGTGGATAAGGTTTATCTGGGCATTGTGCGGGGCCACGTCCCGAATGACAGCGGACTGATCAACGCCTCTCTTGGGCCCGACGAATTGAGTGCCGTCGCCATCAAGAACCGCGTGAAAAACGAAGGCGCGCCGGCGCAAACCGAGTTTGCCGTGCTGCGCCGATTCACGAATGCCTTCGGCTCGTTTTCCTTGCTGCGGATACGCCCGGTTACCGGCCGGAAACACCAAATACGAATCCATCTGGCGCACCTGGGATTTCCTTTGGTGGGCGATAAACTTTATGGAGGCGATGAACAGCTTTACTTGAGCTTTGTTCGCGGATGCTTGACGGAAAGACAACGCCGCCGGCTCATCCTCTGGAACCACGCGCTTCACAGTTTCAAGGTGGGCTTTACGTGGAGGGAGCAAGCCTGGCGGTTTACGGCTGCTCCTGAAACAGCATTCTGCCACTTTGCGGGTGTCACGTTCGGTACGGATCGCTTCACCAGGGATTCAATCGAGGAGGCCGCCGTAAATGAGCGCGCGCTTGGCCAGCAGCTATGATGGGCGCGACACCGGTTCCCAGCGAGATGCAGGCCTTGGTATATCGGGGCGTTAACGACGTGAGAATCGAAACCGTCCCGGTGCCGCAAATTCGTTCCGGCGAAGTTCTGGTGAAAGTTGCTGTTTGCGGCATCTGCCCTACGGACATCAAAAAGATCCAGTATGGAACAGTTCCTCCGCCGCGGATTTTCGGACACGAAACAGCAGGCACTATTGCTAAACTTGGATCCCAAGTGCGCAGCTTTCGCGTGGGAGACCGAGTGGCGCTGCATCACCATGTCCCGTGTTTGAAGTGCCCAGCCTGCGCCCATCGCTCGTTTGCCCAGTGCGCGCAATATAAGCGCACCGGGATCACCGCCGGCTTCGAGCCTGCCGGAGGCGGCTACGCCGAATACGTGAGGGTTATGCCCTTTGTCTTTCCTGGGATTGTGAAGATTCCGGCCAGAAACACATTCGAAGAAGGAGCGATGGTCGAGCCGGTCAACACTGTTTTGAAAGCGGTTAAGCGGCTCTCCCTGCTCCGCGGAGACAATGTTCTCGTGGCAGGTCAGGGCCCAATCGGCCTCATGTTCACCGAGATACTCAGCCGGATGGGCCACGGCGTTCTGGCGACGGACCTTGTTCCGGATCGATTAAGAATGAGCAAACGCTGTGGAGCGCGTTGGACGATGAAGGCGCAAAGCGACGGCGACAAACTTGAGGCGCGACGATTGGCGGGCAAAAGAGGATTCCAGGCCGCCGTGATCTGTGCTGCTTCAGGGGAGGCGGTTTTGCGGGCGCAGGAGCTAGTCACTGGTGGCGGACAGGTTCTGCTGTTTGCCCATACACGGCGGGGCGACGAAGTCAACATTGACCTATCCAGGATTTGTACCGACGAAAAGGATCTGATTGGGAGTTACTCATCGGACTTCCTGCTCCAGAAGGAGGCCGCTCGATGGATTTTCTCTCGCCGTTTGGATGTCCGGAAACTCGTTTCTCACCGCTTTCCTCTATCCCAAGCCGGAAGCGCGATGCGGTCGGCCACCCAACCCTCGCCAAAGTCATTAAAGCTTCTGGTTTTGCCCTCCGCCCCCGGTTTCCGGATGGACTAACGACTGCTTTATCTGTTGAGGTTCCTTCAGAGATGGCGTTGGCTGAACAACTTATGCTTGGTGGAACCCAGTCACGATCCTGGACAGAAAATTGGAGGAAAAAGGCTTGGAATCCGAAGGAAAGTATGCACAATGACGAGCAGGTTCCCGCAGTAGAGCTTACGGAACCCAAAGTCGTTCAAAAAAAAGTTTGACAGTCTGAGGACAGTTTGTCATATTTCGCGGCACACACAGAAACACCAAACAGCAGAAGACACATGAGAACAAAGACACTACTACTTACGGCTGCTCTCAGCGCAGCAGGCATCGCTTCCTCGCTCGGGCAGGTTTATTCGGTGAACTCGGTCGGATATGTTAATGTGACCATTCCGGAGGGCCCAGGCATAACAACCTTCGCGCTTACAGTGAATCCTTTGAATAATGGCGGCAACACGGTGGCAGAGGTGCTGCCGGATGTGCCGAACGGTACGCAGATATTCAAGTTCACCAGCGGTGCCTTTGAAAGCGCTAACACATTTATTTTCGGATCTTGGGACAATCCCAACCAGGTTATTGCACCGGGCGATGGCTTTTTTATCGGATTGGACAACGGAGAGATTAGCGGGTCTGCGACCATTACGTTCGTAGGCGAAGTTCCGCAAGGCCAGTTGAGCAATCCACTGCCAGCGGGTTTTTCGATCCGCGGTTCTCAGGTTCCGCAGGCTGGACTGTTGACAATGGACCTCGGGTTCCCAGACGCCTTTGGTGATCAGGTCTTCAAGTTTGACCGCGCAGCCCAAAGTTACTCCGACGCGTTTACGTCCTTTGGCGGGGGCGCTTGGGATCCGACTGAGCCCACGTTGGATGTCGGCGAGTCTGCCTTTGTATTCAAAGATACAGCGTCAAGCTGGGACCGGGATTTTAGCGTTAACTAATTAGTTACATCAGAAACATAATCAACCCAAATTAGACTATGAAGAAGACCTTACTTACGTTGGCCATCTGCGTTGCAAGTGTGGCCACTATCTATGCGCAGGGGACTGTTAACTTCGCCTCGTTCGGCGGTGGTGTTAATGCCCCGGCGACGAGTTCGTTAACCGGGATGCGGGTAGAAGGAACAGCTTTTCTCGCGCAACTGTACTTTGCTCCCGGCGTTGGCGCTTCCGAGGATACCTTGGTTGCGGTCCTTGGTACACCCGCGTTTTTCGGAACGGGAAGCGCTGCTGGATACATACTTACCAGCACAGGTGGTGGCACGCGGTCCCTCACTGATGGGACTACTACAGTGCCTGGAGGCGGTGCTGCAACAATCCAGATCCGAGCTTGGGAAGCGGCGTTGGGAGCTTCGTTTGAAGAAGCGATGGCCAATGCCCCAGCCAATACAGATCGGGTTTTGGGGAGGTCGAATCTTGTGGATCTTAATAGCACCGGAAACCCCGCTGCGAGTCCTCCCGTGCTGGCGGTGAATCTGGTCGGCTTAAATCCCTACATGCTCATGCCAATTCCCGAGCCCTCGGTGCTCGCGCTTGCGGGATTGGCTGCAGGTGCTTTGCTGTTGCTGCGCCGTCGCAAGTAAATTAGTTAGTGTGTTCTCATCAAAGCCGCTCGAAAGAGCGGCTTTTTTATTTTCAGGGGATTTGCGGTGGAGAAGCGGGGGCGAAGGCGCGTTGGTTCGTTGGTTAAGGAGCGTTCGCAACTGACAGAACAGCCTTGGGGTTGACACCCGGACGACGCGGCTTAAGAATTCAGTGTGACCCGTTTCGTGGCGCGTTCGTCTATCGGTTAGGACGCGGCCCTCTCAAGGCCGAAAGACGGGTTCGATTCCCGTACGCGCTACCAACTTAAGCGATGGCGAACTTTAAAGTTCTAGTTTCGTGCGACCGTTCCAAATCATTTTCAATCCAACCAGTGCGGCAGAGCTCGCGAAAATGCCCAAGGAGCTTCAACTGCACATCCTGGGGGAGTTTCGGGGATTGCCGCAGGAGATCATGAGCACGGAACTGGAGCGCTTTGGAAAATTGGAACGAGAGAGTCGTACGCTTCATCGCTTTCGCCTGGGTGATTACCGGGTCTATTTCGAAAAGCATGAGCTGGGTATCGTCGTCCACCGCATCCTGAGCAAGAATTCCTTAAGGGACTTCCTATATCGCTCGAATTTGCCGGTTAAAGAGGACGAAGCGCTGCAGGAAAACCCGAAGTTCTGGGCGCTGATCGAGGCCGCAAAATCCTCCTGAAGACTTCGGAGCTTGATCTACGACCCGCCAAATCGAAAGCGCTTTACTCTTCCCCTAACTCGACATTCCAATAGGCCAGGTCGAGGAAGTGCTTCCAACTATCGTGCGGTTGAAATCCGATGTTGATTTGGACGAATGGCCGCCATTTGGGCCTCTTCGGTTTGCGGACCAGACGTAACTGGGCTTCGGCCGGCGTTCGGTTCGCCTTCTTCGTATTGCATTCAATGCAGGAGCAGACAATGTTTTCCCACGTAGTCGGCCCCCCGCGGTCCCTCGGAATCACATGGTCCAGATTGAGATCTTTGCGGTCAAAGATGCGGCCGCAGTACTGGCACGTATTCCGGTCCCTCTCGAAGATGTTGTGCCGGGTGAACTTGACCTCCTTCTTCGGCAACCGATCAAAAAGGGCCAGGACAATCACGCGAGGTATGCGGACTCTGAAAGCAATCGTATGGATGCACTCCGGATGCGTGTCCTGCTCGGAAAAGTGGCGCCACTGGCTGAAATTAAAAGTCTGAAAGGAGCCATCGCTTGATCCCAGCACCACCTGGGCACGGCCCTCGAACAAAAGC
>CAZCUL010000830.1:0-6923 GCA_964501475.1 uncultured Verrucomicrobiota bacterium
GGAGAACACCTCCCGGCTGTGTCCGGCTCATGATTACCGGTAATGAAAAAGTGCTTCCCGACACCTACCTGCGCTGGAGGAAACTGGCCGGAGATCGGGTCGAGTGGTTCAACGCTTACGGGCCGACGGAAACAACCATCACAGCCTCCCTTTTCAAGCCGGGTCCGGATTTCGCGCCGAACCCGAACCTGGGCAGTATGCCGATTGGCCGGCCCATCGATAACGTCGAGGCTTACTTGTTGGACCAGGAGATGGCTTCGGTCAAGCCTGGGGAGCGCGGCGAAATCCATATCGGCGGCGCGGGCCTGGCGCGCGGGTATTTGAACGATGTCGCGCTCACGAGCGCGAAGTTTGTCCGAAATCCATTCAGCAGCGATCCGGGCGCCCTCCTCTACAAGACCGGCGATCTCGCGCGGGAATTGCCTGGCGGCGATCTCGAGTTCCTCGGCCGCACGGACGACCAGGTCAAAGTCCGCGGTTACCGGATCGAGCTGGGCGAAATTGAATCTGTCCTGGCGCGGCATCCGGCCGTGAAAGAATGCGCGGTGGTGGCCGGCGAGAGTTCCGGTGAAACGCGATTGGCCGCCTACGTTGCGCCCTTTGAAGCGCAGCCGGAATTGTGGCCCTGCCCGGGAGATTACCTGCTCTTCGATGAGGTCATGTATTTCGCCATGACCCACGACACGCGCCGAAACGCCCGTTACCGCGCCGCGTTCGAGCGCCAGGTCCGCGACAAGGTGGTGGTCGATATCGGCACCGGCAGGGACGCGCTCCTGTCCCGCATGGCGTTGGAAGCAGGCGCGCGGAAAGTGTATGCCATCGAGATTCAGGACCACGCCTTTGAGCAGGCGAAGGAAACAGTCCGCCAACTCGGCCTCGAAGACCGAATCGTGTTATTGCAGGGCGATTCCACCACCATCGAGCTGCCCGAAAAGGTCGATGTCTGCGCGAGCGAACTCATCGGCACCATCGGCAATTCTGAAGGAGCGGCGTTTATCCTCAATCATGCCCGCCGCTTCCTCAAGCCGCACGGCATAATGATTCCAGCGCGTTGCCTGACCATGGCAGCGGGCGTGGCCTTGCCGGAGGCGATGAGGGCTGCGCCGGCTTTCAGCGAACTGAGCGCCCATTATGTCGAAACGATTTTCAAGCTGGCTGGACACCCCTTCGACCTGCGGGTGGGCATCAAGGGTTTTCCGCCGTCCCACGTTCTGACGAATGCAGCGGTGTTTGAAGAACTCGATTTCAACGCCGCAGTCCAGGCCGAATTCAATCGGACGCTTCGCTTGACCGTCCGCCAGGCCGGCAAAATCGACGGCCTGCTTCTCTGGCTGAACCTTTACCCGGCCGAAGGCGAGTTGATAGATAATCTGTCCGAGCCTTACAGTTGGCTGCCGGTTTACCTCCCGCTCTTTGATAAGCCGGTTGAGGTCGAGCCGGGCGATTTCATCGAGGCGACTTCCAGAGCGCGCCTGGAATCGGACTCGCGCCGGCCCGATTACCGGGTGAGCGGCGCGCTGCATCGCCGCCAGGGAAAGCCGCTCATGTTCGAGCATGACTCGCCGCTGTTCACGGACCGGTTTCAGTCCAGGGAATTTTACCGGCGCCTCTTTCCCAACGGCGCCCCGCAAGTCGGCAAGTCGATTGAAACCGATGCCTCGCCCCCCGCGCTCCGAGCGCACCTCGATCAGTTTCTTCCGGAATACATGGTGCCGTCCGCCTTTTTGGAGATGCGGGCTTTGCCGCGCCTGCCCAATGGCAAGATCGACCGCCTCGGGCTGCCTTCGGCGCCATTCGCGGCGCAAGACCGCGAGTTCGTGCCGCCGCGGCCGGGAACAGAAGAGATGGTGGCAGCCATCTGGTGCGAGATTCTCGACCTGGAGAAGGCGTCGGCTCGCGACAGCTTCTTTGATCTGGGAGGCCACTCGCTCCAGGCCATGCGTGTCCTTTCGCGGCTGCGCGATCTTTTTCATTGCGAGCTGTCTTTGCGCAGTTTCTTTGAAACGCCCACCATTGCAAGTCTGGCGGCAAAACTGGATGCGGCCGGACCTGGCCGCGCAGTGCGCGCCACCCCCATTCCGCCGGTCTCGCGTTCGCAGCCATTGCCGCTTTCGTTCGCTCAGCAACGGCTCTGGTTCCTCGACCAATTGGAACCGCACGGCACCGCATACAACATGGTGGAGGCACTGCGCATCTCCGGCCGGTTGGATGTCTCCGCCCTCTCCGGCGCGCTGAACAAAGTTGTGCAGAGGCATGAGACGCTCCGGACCACGTATTCGTCCGTAGCCGGGCACCCCCGGCAGACGATCCATCCGGCCCGGCCGGTCGCTCTTCGGCAGCAGAACTTCACCCATCTTTCGGCAGAGGAACGCGAGCAGCGGCTTCAGGAACTGATCCTTCGGGAAGCGCAGACGCCTTTCGATCTGGGAAATGATCCGATGGTGCGGGCCTTGTTGATCCGGCTCGAGGAGGCGGGCCACTTGCTGATTCTCACCTTGCATCACATCGCTGCGGACGCGTGGTCGATGGGTGTGCTCTACCGGGATTTGATCGCTTTCCATGAAACCGCCGTTTCCGGAGGGGAAGCGGAGTTGCCCGAATTGCCGATTCAATACGCTGATTACGCTGTCTGGCAAAAGGACCAGGTCGCATCGGGAGCCCTGGATGCGGACCGCGACTTTTGGAGGAAACAACTGGCCGGGCAGCTTCCCGTGATCGACCTGCCCATGAGCCGGCCTCGGCCCGAAACAGTCTCCAGCAAGGGCGCCTGGGAGTCGCTGCCGTTGTCGCCGCTTTTGTCTTCGCAACTGAATCAGTTGAGCCGCCGCGAGGGAGCGACGCTTTTTATGACGCTGCTGGCGGCGTTCAAAACGCTGCTGCACCGTTACACCGGCCAAAGCGATTTGCTGGTCGGCACGCCTGTGGCCGGGCGAGGCGCGCGGCAGACGGAGAATCTGGCCGGCTTCTTCGTCAACACGCTGGTGTTGCGAACGAGCCTGGCCGGTCAGTCGGCTTTTGGCGAGCTGCTCGGGCGGGTGCGGAACACGAGCCTGGAAGCCTATACTCATCAGGACCTGCCTTTTGACAAACTCGTCGAGGTCCTGCGGCCGGACCGTAGCACGTCGCGCACCCCCTTGTTCCAGGTGATGTTCGCGCTGCAAAACGCCCCCGCGGCGCGTCTGGCTGCGAATGGCCTGCGTTTCGACGCCGATGAAATCCACCACGCGACCGCGCCATTCGATCTGACGTTGAACGTGACGGAAACGGGCGGGCAGCTTTTGGCGGAACTGAACTACAGCTCGGACCTTTTCGAGAGCGCGGCCATCCGCCGGATGCTGGGCCATTACAAAACTTTGCTCGAACAGATCGTTGCCGAGCCGGGAAAGAATGTTTCGGAATTTGAGCTTCTGACACCTGCGGAACGGGCGGAGCTGCTGGAGCGCGGGCGGGCGCTTGCAGGCAGCGGAACGGTTCATCGGAGCAACGGAACGGAGGCGGCCCTTACTGAACTGCTCAGTACCGCCGGAGATATATCCCTGAAGGACGCGACCGGTTCTGTCTGTGTGGTGGACCCCTCTGGGCGCCTGGCGCCCTTCTCGGTCCCGGGAGAAATCTGTCTGACGGCTGGCGACACTGGACGTGAACCTGGTAGCAGCCGGCCTGAGGAGGCTTGTTCTGATGCAGAAGGTGGAATGCAGACCGGCCAATCCAGTCAGGGCCTCATGCCGGCTGCTGCGGTTGACGGCATCTCTTCACTGATTCGAACCGGACAGATGGGGGTGTGGCGCGAGGATGGTTCGCTCGAATGGATCGGCGCGGTGGACCGCTGTCTCTTGCGTGGCGGCCAATGGCTCGATCTGATGGAAATCGAGACCGCTCTTCGAACCGACTCCCTCGTCCATGATTGCGCCGTCCGGGTTCGCAGGGCCGCGAACGGAACGGCCGAAGTCATCGCCTGGATTGTCCCGGCCAGCACGATGGCAGCGGAGACTTTGCCTTCGCGGCTCGAAGCCTCGTTGGCTCCGGCAAAGCGGCCTTCGGCCTGGGTCCTGGTGACGCGACTGCCCTGGGATGAACATGGCGCGCTCGACACCCGAGCTCTGGGAGAAGTTGAAGTTCTTGATTCGGCGCTGTGCGAACGCTGGGAGGAATTGCTTTCAACCCAACCGGCCATAACCGAGGTGGCCGTAATGCCTCGAGAATTTCGACCCGCCCTGGAGCAGTTGCGCCTGAATGAACTCGTCGAGGATGGGAACAAAGGGACTGGGCAGACGAAATCCGAACGCCAGGCGGCCGCTCTGAGCGACGGAGGTCCTTTGCGCTGGCCAGCCAACGCGCCGGCAAACCTGATCGACACGCTGACTCGCGCCGCGCAAGCGAACGCGGGAATCGTCTATCTGCAAGAAGGGGACAAAGCAACCGAGCAATCGTATGCCGCGCTTCTCGAGGAGGCGCGCTGCATTCACGGCGGTTTGAAGGGGCTTGGACTGCGGCCGGGGGATAAAGTTGTTCTTCAGTTTGAAGATCAGCAGCGTTTCGTCACAGCCTTGTGGGGCTGTATTCATGGCGGATTTGTTCCGGTGCCAGTCGGGATGGCAACCAGCGATGATCCCGCGCGTCTGTCCGTCCGGAAACTTCAGAACACCTGCCGGCTCTTGGAGAACCCGCTCGTGCTGACCGACCGCGGCAACATCGAGGGATTGCGGATGTTGATGGAATCGCCCGGAATATCAGACCTGCGGCTGGACACGCTGGAGAATCTGCGAAGCGCGTCTCCAGCCGCTGCGGCGCACCAGGCTGGCCTGGACGACCTGGCATTGCTGGTTTTGACTTCAGGCAGCACCGGCACATCGAAACTGGTGATGTTGAGCCACCGCAATCTCCTGGCGCGATCCATCGGCTCGGCGCAGTTCAATGGCTTTTCGGACCGGGAAATCACTCTCAACTGGATGCCGTTCGATCATGTGGCCGGCCTGATTTACTTTCATCTTCGCGACGTCTTTCTGGGCTGCCGGCAGATTCATGGGCCGACATCGCTGGTTCTGGAGCGGCCGTTGCGCTGGCTGGATTGGCTGGAACGATTCCGCGTGACGGTGACTTTTGCGCCCAATTTCGCTTTCGCCTTAATCAACGAGCAAGCGGCGGAAATTCAGCGGGGCAAGTGGGATTTATCGTCCGTTCAAAGCGTTCTCAACGGCGCGGAGCCGATTGTGGCCCGGACCGCGCGGCGATTCCTTCAATTATTGAGGCCGCATGGCCTGCCGCCCGACGCGATGCGCCCGGCCTGGGGCATGGCCGAAACTTCGTCCGGTGTGACCTATTCCACAAGCTTTCGCCTGGAATCCACTTCGGATGACGACCCGGCTGTGGAAGCAGGCGCTCCGATTCCGGGGGTGGCTTTTCGCATCGTGAACGATCAAGGAGGGCTGGCCGCGGAAACGGAGATTGGCCGGGTCCAGGTCCGCGGGGAGACCGTGACGCGGGGTTACTATGGCAATGCCGATGGCAATCGCGAGGCGTTTACAGAGGAGGGTTGGTTCGATACGGGCGATCTCGGCTCTTTGCGGCAAGGCCGCTTGACGATCACGGGAAGGCAAAAGGACGTGGTCATCATCAATGCCGTCAACTACTACTCCCATGAGATTGAGGCGGTCGTGGAGCGGGTGGAAGGGGTGCGGGCCGGCTGCACA
Source organism: uncultured Verrucomicrobiota bacterium (assembly GCA_964501475.1). GTDB lineage: Bacteria > Verrucomicrobiota > Verrucomicrobiia > Limisphaerales > CAZCUL01 > CAZCUL01. The sequence goes on from CAZCUL010000830.1 coordinate 5,691, forward strand.
GCCGCTTGCGCCGTCAGGACGCGCGAAGCGAACACGGATCAGCTCGCCATTTTTTTCAGCCGGATGGATGGAGCGGCGCACGACCTCGGGGAATTGCTCCGAAATATCCGCAAGCAGGTGGTTGACGAGCTTGGAGTCAATCCCACCCACATTATTCCATTGCCGGCAGACCAGATTCCCAGAACGTCGCTCGGAAAACTCCAACGCGTCTTATTGCGAGAGCGGTTCGAGCATGGAGAATATGATTCCGCTTCGCGGCCGCAGGCACCTGTGACCGACAGGGATTTCGTCAAAGCCGGGACCGTCCCCAACTGGTTCTATCGAAGAGTCTGGCAGCGCAAACAGCTAGATCCCGCGCGAAGAATGGCGCCCAAGGGGTCGGTGCTGTTGCTCGTCGATGACCGCGGGCTCGGCGCGTTGCTGGCGGACCGCATCGGTGGGGAGGCTGTGAGGGTCGAGGCCGGGAACGAATTTGAACGTCTCAGCCGGAGCCATTACCGGTTGAATCCCACCGCGCCGGAGCATTACGAGAGGCTGTTCTCGCAGTTGGCAAACGACGGGATTCAATGCCGGACGGTTTTGCATCTTTGGACGTTCGCCGCTGCCGTAACGGGGCATCCCGCAAGCGATGAACTTGACCGAGCCCAGGAAAAGGGCGCCTTCAGCTTGCTTCATCTGGTGAAGGCACTCGAGAGGCATCGCCCCGGCCACGAGTCGGTCTGCTTGCGCGTCGTTTCATCGGGCGCCCAAGCCGTGGCCGAAAACGAACAGCTCGCGTTGGCGAATGCGCCGCTGCCCGGCTTGCTGGGCGTCGTTCGGCAGGAGTTTCCCTGGTTGAATACCGGGCATATTGACCTGCCTGCGAACGATCTCGAAGCAGCGGCCGGGCTCGTCACGGATGAACTCCGCGCATCTCCGGGTGATGCCGAGACAGCCTTTCGAAACGGGAAACGCTACGTGGCAGCGCTGGCGAGGATCGATTTCGACCGCTCGAAGCCGCGCGCAATTCCATTTCAACCCGGCGGCTTTTACGTGATCAGCGGCGGCCTGGGAGGGATCGGCATCCTCGTTGCACGTCATCTCCTTGAGAACTATCAGGCAAAGGTCTTGTTGTTGGGCAGAACCAAAGGAACGCGGCTGTCCCCAGCCACAGCGCGCCCCGAACCACGGCCGACGCCCGACTCCCCAGCGCCTTTGGCATTCGCGAGCGCTGCGGCTGGGGACAGCCGCGCT
>CAZCUL010000831.1:0-3189 GCA_964501475.1 uncultured Verrucomicrobiota bacterium
GGGGTTGCTCGTGGTGGCCATCATTCTTTTCTCGCTCGAGGTCTTTTCCATCGACGTCATCACGCTTCTGTTGTTGATGACGCTGATAGGAAGCGGCGTTTTGACGGCTGGCGAAGCCTTCGCCGGATTCAGCAGCGAAATCATCATCATCCTTGCTTCCATTTTTATCATCACCGGTTCCCTTCAGGAAACCGGCATTCTGGATGCGATCGGAGCCAAGCTCATTGAATTGGCCAGCGGCAGCGCCAACCGGCTTTTCCTCATGCTCTTGGGCCTGGTGAGTGGCCTTTCGGCTTTCATGAACAACACCACCGTGACAGCAATGTTCGTCGGGCCGGTGATTGGGGCGGCCCACCGCACCAAGCAACCCCCTTCCAAAATGCTCATGCCGGTGGCTTTCGCCTCCATGCTGGGCGGGACGTGCACGCTGATTGGCACCTCGACCAACGTTGCAGTCAGCGGCTTCATCGTCATGCAAAAGATGGAGCCGGTCGGCCTGTTCGAAATCACGCCGGTCGGCCTGGCCATTGTGGCGGTCGGTATCACCTATTTGACACTGGTAGGAAGACGGCTGCTGCCGGCCTACAAGGACGAAAACCTGGTCGAAGATTTCGCCCTTCGGAAATACTCGAGCGAAATTGCCGTCCTCCCCAAGTCGCCGCTGATCGGCCAGAAGATCTTCAAGTCGGACCTTGCCAAACTCGGGTTTCGCGTGCTCAAGGTCATCCGGGACAAGGAGAAGTTCGTCCCCAACGCGCGCTCGGTCATTCATGAGAACGATGTCTTGCTGGTCAGCGGCAATGTAGAAAACCTCATGAAGGTTAAATCCACCGAGGGGATCGAAATTCGCGCTGACCTCCAGCTTCGCCAGGCTGACCTGGAAAGCGAAGATGTAAAGGTTGCCGAGGCGCTGGTCACGCCGCAATCGAATCTGGTAAACCGGACCCTGGCGGAGGCGAATTACCAGCAAGAGAGCGGCGTGACCGTTCTGGCCATCTCACGGCGCGGCCGCACGTTGCGCAGTGCCATTGGGGCAACCACGTTAAAAGTGGGCGATCTGCTGCTCGTGCAGGGATTGCCGGAGCGGCTCGAAGCCCTCAAACGCCGGCGCGAACTCGCCATGATGGGAGAGTTAAGCGGGGCCTTCCTTCGAAAGCGCAAGGGACTCTACGTGGCAGGCAGTTTCGTTTTGGCCCTGACTCTGGGCGGCCTGAAAGTGGCGCCTTTATCGATCTGCTTCCTCGGGGCGGCCGTGGCGACTGTTCTCTTGCGCTGCATCACGGCGGAGAGAGCTTACCAGTTCATTGACTGGCGGCTCCTTGTTCTGGTGGGCGGCATGTCCGCATTTGGCACGGCCATGGCCAAAACCGGCGGCGCCGAGTGGCTGGCCGGCTGGATCATTCAATGGCTCGAACCTCTCGGCGTCATGCCGATCCTGGCGGGATTCTTTGTTCTGACCATTCTTTTGACGCAACCGATGTCAAACGCAGCCGCCGCCCTGGTCATCTTGCCAGTGGCACTGGAGGCCGCCCGCGCCCTCGAAGTGAACGAGCGCACCTTTGCCATCGCCATTATGCTGGCGGCTTCGGTCTCTTTCATCGCGCCCTTCGAACCTTCCTGCATTCTGGTTTACGGGCCGGGCAAATATAAGTTCCGGGACTTCGTTAAGAACGGCTTCCTGCTGACGGCGATTCTAACGGCGCTGGTGTTGGTCCTCATTCCGATGCGCTGGCCTTTGCAGCCAAAACCGGGTCACAGCGCGGAGAATCTTCGGGCCGGCTCCACCAACATGCTGATGCAATCGGGTCATTCCTCGACGAACACGGGCGAAACCGGCGCCTCCCCCTAAGGGCGCTTCTGCAAATCGAGCGCCCGCCAAAGATACCACGAAGCAACCGTCCGATATGGGCGCCAGCGTTCGCCCCGTTCCAGGATTTCCGCCGGCCGAGGCAGTTCCTTGCGCCGGAAGGTGAGCGCGAACCCTTTGCGAATCCCGTAATCGGTCGCCGGCAGGATATCGGGCCGTCCCAGGCGAAAGATCAGCAGCATCTCGACTGTCCACTGCCCGATGCCACGAATGCCGGTGAGCCGTTCAATGATCTCCTGATCGGTGAGGCGTCGGATGGCTTTGGCGGTTGGAACGACGCCCGTAATCGCTTTGGCGGCCAGATCTTTGACCGCAGAGACTTTGCTCCCGGAAAGCCCCGCGCCGCGAAGGGTCTCTTCCGGGATACCCGCGATATCTGCCGGCAGGGGAAAGGGTCGATTCTGGAAAAGCGCCTTTACGCGGCCGAAGATGGTTGCTGCGGCCTTGGCTGTGAGTTGTTGATAGGCCACAGCCTCGACCAGGGCGATGAACGGCCCGTGCTCCCTGGCGCCGCGATGCCATTGGGAACGAAGCGCGCAAGGGCCGACCTTGTCGATCAGCCGGGCAAGCGTTTTGTCGGCCATCGAAAGATGAGCAATCGCTTTCGCATGAGGGTCCACGCCGGGAAAAAATGCTTGGGCCGGGCTGTGCAAGCAAGAGCTTTTGCGGGGATCCAGCCGCAGCACGAACGGACTCGAAAGGGCCCTGGGGGATTTTCCCGCGTCATCGCGCTTCCCATCTGCTGCGAGGAAGGGAAAAGCGACCTACGGGGATTCCCGGTTGACCGTAAAAGTTGATTTGGCGGATGATGCGAGCCCGTGAGTTCTCCCGGAAATGTGCGAGCACGGCTTATGCGACTTCTTCGCTCCAGGAAACTCCTCGAGGCATTCCTGCTCGCCCTCCTTCACAATTTCGCTGTCTCGACGTGGGCTGCCGAAGCCCAGGTCGATATCAGTAAGCTGCCGCCGCCAGCGGATAAGGGGATTGATTACCTGCGCGACATCAAACCGATCCTCGACAACCACTGCCTTCGCTGTCACGGGCCGGAAAAGCCAAAGAGTGACTTTCGCCTGGATAATCGGGAAGACCTGCTCAAAGGAGGCTTTAACGGAGTTGCCGTGGTCCCGGGCGACAGCGCAAAGAGTCCACTTATCCATTACGTCGCTCACCTGGTTGAGGACATGGAGATGCCGCCCCCGAGCAAGGGCGAACGGTTGGTCCCCACGCAAATCGGCCTGCTCCGCGCCTGGATCGATCAAGGTCTCCCGTGGGCGGAAGCGGCGACTGAGCCGAAGTATCAGTTCGGGCTGGCGCCGGCAATC
>CAZCUL010000832.1:0-2682 GCA_964501475.1 uncultured Verrucomicrobiota bacterium
GATCCTTCTTTCCGACCGCATTGCCTTAATGACGAATGGGCCGAATGCCGAGCTGGCCGAAATCATCGAGGTCAATATTCCCCGGCCGCGTTCGCGCGAAACGTTGATCGACTCCGCGGACTATTCCCGAATCCGAAATCACGTGCTGCGCTTCCTGGTCCGGGGCGCGAAGAAAGACCACCAGCCGGCGAGGCCCGAGTCTCAGTCATCGACGGACCGCAACGGCCACGACCAGTTGCATCTGCAGCGCCGATTCGAGCCCGTTCCACTCAACCGCCACCACGTATAAACCAAATCCATGACCACAGCACCAATGACCAAGATAGAAATGACCGAACAAATCCTCGCTGCGAAGCGGGACCAAAAACTCACCTGGGAACAGATCGCCGAAAAAGTCGGCCGGGCGCCCGTTTGGGTAACCTCGGCCTGCCTGGGCCAGAACAGCATGCCCGCCGAATTTGCGGACAAGCTCTGCCAGGTCTTGTCGCTGCCCAAACAGGTTTCCGCGGCGCTCCAGGAATGCCCGCACAAGTCCTGGGACAAGACCATTCCCACCGACCCGGTCATCTACCGGCTTTACGAAATCGTGGGCGTTTATGGCGACACCATGAAAACGCTCATCCACGAGAAATTCGGCGACGGGATCATGAGCGCCATCGATTTCAGCATGCACATCGACCGGGTCGAAGATCCCAAAGGTGACCGGGTTAAAATCACCATGAATGGCAAGTTTCTCCCCTACAGAAATTGGTAAGGTCTGCGCCAATTTCAGCGAAGCCTTTTGGCTGCTTCCATTGATCGGACCTGAATCCCCTGCAACCAAACTCCCTTTATGAAATTGAACTCCACGGCCACAGCCAGCGCCCTTGTTCTGGCGATTAGCTCAACCCTCTCCGGCCAGGAAACGCCGCCAGCCACGGCTCCTCCGGCCTCCGCTCCCGAGTCGCCTCCGACCGTCAAGAATTGGTTCGAAGAAAAACTTCCCGACGCGATCGCCAGGGGGAAGCCCCACCTGAATACCCGCGCGCGCTACGAATGGGCGGATCAGAACAATCTGCGCGTTTCCCACGCCTTCACCTTCCGGACCCGCCTGGGATACGAGACGGCGCCGCTCTATGGCTTCAAAGGGATGTTGGAGTTTGAAGATGTCCGCATCATCGGTAACGACGACAATTTCAACCAGGCCGGACTGAGCGGCGCGGGCAAGACGCCCGTCCTGGATGTTGAGGACACCGAGATCAACCAGGCATGGATCAGTTACGAAAACTGGGACAGCGTGGCCAAAGTAGGCCGGCAACGCATTCTTCTCGATAACCACCGTTTCATCGGAAACGTCGGTTGGCGGCAGAACGAGCAGACCTTTGACGCGCTTTCGCTCCAGAACAAGAGCATCAAGGATACGACGCTCTTCTACAGCTACATTCACAACGTCAACCGCGTCCTGAGCGACGAGCATCCGATGGGAAATTTTCATTCCGATTCCCATCTCATTCACGGCTCCTACACGGGCTGTCCCTACGGCGCGATCTCGGCTTACAGCTATGCGCTGGCCTTCGAGAACTCGGCGCCAAACTCCTCGGCGACCTTCGGACTGAATTTCTCGGGCAGCCAAACCATTGATAAGGAGACGGCAACGAAGCTGAATTATCGGGCCGAATACGCCTTCCAAACCGATTACCGCAATCAGCCCATCGATTACGAAGCGCACTACTACAACCTCGAATTAGGGGGCGATTATCAGCGTTTCAGCGCGGGCGCAGGTTACGAGGTGCTGGGCAGCGACAATGGCAAGGGCTTTGCCACGCCGTTGGCCACGCTGCACGCCTTCAACGGGTGGGCAGATGTTTTCGCGCCCGCAACGCCCGCGGCGGGATTGCGCGATATCTATGCCTGGGCCGGAGTGATGCTGCCTTACAAAACTCCCTTCCGTGTCATTTACCATAAATTCTGCTCGGACCGTGGCAGCCTTGATTTCGGCTCCGAATGGGACGCAGTGGCCTCGCACAAGTTCGGCAAGCACTGGACCGCGCTGGCCAAATACGCCTACTACGATGGCGAGGACGCCCCGTTCGCCTTCACTCTCCACCGGTTTTGGATGCAGGTGGAGTTTGCGTTCTAGCAGCGACGAGATTCAAATTACAAATCTCGGAGCGCCGCGACGCGCCAAAGCATCAACGCGGCGCTCCGACCGGTCGAACGCAACGCAAGTTACTCCTTTGCCTGCTCACCGAATTCCGCCCGAATCTCTTCAGCCGTTGCCGGCAGCGGCCAAACGATGTCGCGCATCGAACCGAAGTTTCCATTAAAGCGGTTCTGATTCCTTTCGTCCGAAGCATCGCCCCCATCATCCCTACCGTTTGCTCCAACAGAATAGAGCAAATACAACTTGCCCTCCGGCCGGTAAAGCAGGGGCGCCCCCGCAAAAAAGTCCCAGGGAGCCTGTTCGAGAAACGGCGGATTCAACTCGCTGAGCTCGCGCGGATATTTGCTGTGCTCGCGGTAATATCGCTCAAGGGCAATGGCGGTCACCACCAATTCCTGCACCTGGGCGGCCACCGCGACTCTTTCGAGCAATCGCGCAAACGAAGGAAGGGTCATACTGGTTATAGGATAGCGGAAGTCCCAAACTGGCTGGCTTATACTTCCACGAATGGCTTGCGTGCTGGCCAGTGTCCGTTGGCC
>CAZCUL010000833.1:0-2609 GCA_964501475.1 uncultured Verrucomicrobiota bacterium
GCCAGGGCAAATCCAGGGGAAGCGTCTCGGCGCGGCGCCGAGCCGCCCGGGCCGCTTCGGTATTTCCCCGGCGTTGTTCCACAACAGCAAGAAGAGAGTGCGCCTGGCGGGCGGTATGTGAATTGGTCAATGCGGTTTCGAGATGCTTTGCCACCGAGTCGAGGTTTCCGCGCTGGAAACTGATTTCTGCCAATGCAAGTCTGGCGGGCGGATGATTGTATTGCCGTTGCAGCAATGTTTGGAATTGCTCCTCTGCTTCCGGAAAACGGCCAAGGTCGAGAAGGAGCCGGCCAAGGGCCAGACCTGGAGCGTCGTTTCCCGAACCCGCCAATCTGGCGGCCCTCCGGAAACTTTCCAGGGATGCCGCCGCATTCCGCTGCCGCCGGAGGAGGCCTTGCAGGTACGGCCAACGCGCGTCGTTCGAATCGAGCCTTGCCGCCGCTTCAAAGCAATCAAGCGCCTGTTCATCGAACTCATATTGCTGAAAGATCAGGCCGAGTTTCCCCCATGTTGCGCCCGAGCGAGGAGTAGCGTTCACCTCGGCGATGGCCAGCTCGATCTGCGCGGCGGCTGCTGAGTCGAGGTTTTCAGCAGAGTAAGCCGTGGGAGAGCCGGCAGGACCGAATCGGAAAAGCAAAACCGGAATGGCTCCCAGCAACAGCGCAAAAAGAATGACACGGAACACGGATACTCTGGCCCGCGGAGCTTCCTGGCGCTGCGGCCCGAGTTGCTTTTTGCGCTTTGGTTTTCCCATGCGGATCAACGATTTGCGGTCGCGGGTTTACCTTCCCCTTTTTTCAGGATCACGAATCGGTCGGCATCCGTTCCGGGAAACTCTTCCTCCTTTCCATCAGGCCAGACAATTCGGATGCGATCCATCCTGGCAATCTCACCCAGGCCGAAATGGACCCGGGGATCGCTGCTGCACAGATAGCTGTAGCCGGGCTGGGCCAACCCCCACCAGCGTTCCTGCCCGGCTTCGATGACGATTTCCGCGCCGTAAGCGTCGCGCCCTCCGGCTGAAGGATCCAAGGCCCGCACCGACAACCAGTGGCCGCGGTTTCGCGCAATGTTTCGGAAGAGCTTCGCTGGACCACCGGTGCTCGTCACCAGCAAATCAATCGCGCCATCGTTGTTGAAGTCTCCGCAAGCAAGCCCGCGTCCCACCATCGCTTCCGCGCAGAAGGCTGGTTGTTGCAGCGAGATGTCTCGAAATCTGCCGCGTCCGTCCGCGGCAAAAAGCTGGTTCCGCTGGGCGTAAGGCGCCCAAAACGCGCGCACTTCTTTGGCGATATTCTCGGGCAGTGCGGGGTCGCGCTTCACCCGGCCATTGACAAAGGCAAGGTCCAGGTCTCCGTCGCCATCGAAGTCCGCGAACGCGGCGCCGAAACCGGTCCCACGCCACGCTTGATAGTTCAAGCCCACGGCTGCGGTTCGGTCCTGAAAAAGGCCGCGCGGCCCTTGTATCCAAAGCGAGTGGTTCTCCTCGGCCAAATGGGTCACGAACAGGTCAAACATTCCGTCCCGATCAACGTCTCCGACAGCCACACCCATGTCGCCGGCCGTTTGCCCCATGGAAGTGTAGGCCAGGCCGCGCACCGCCGCTTCCTCCGTGAAGGTCCCGTCGCGCTGATTGATGAAAAGGCGGTTGGGCTGCCCGTCATCGGAAAGGAAAACATCCGGCCATCGATCCCCATTGAAGTCGGCGCACAACACGCCCAGGGCCGGCCCCGGGAAGCGCGCCAGCCCGGAAGGAACAGTCACATCTTCAAAACGCGGCAGCGGAATTCCCGGCGGAACAGCGGCTCCTTCTGGCGGATTGGCCGGCGCGCCCGATCTGGCGCCGAGATTTCGAAAGAGTTTGGTAACGGTTCCGGGAAAGCCGTGCGGACCGCAGAACTCGGCCGCGCCGCGCGCGTCAAAACACTTCTGGGTGGGGTCATAATCCAGATAATTGGCGATCACAATGTCCAGCCAGCCGTCCCGATCGTAATCGAAGAATGCGGCGGACATGCCCCAATGCGGATTATCCACGCCGGCCATCGAGGTCATCTCACGAAATGAACCGTCGCGCTGATTGAGGAAGAGCCGCGCGCCGCCGTATTCTGTCAGCAAGAGGTCGATCCAGCCGTCATTGTTCATGTCGCCCGCCGCAGCGCCCATGCCAGCGCCCGCGACGTCCAAACCGGAGCCGGCGCTGACATCCGTGAATCGGCCACCGGCTTCCTGATGGAAGAGGCGGTTCCTCGATGTCGAATTGGGACCGGCGTTTTGAATGAGGTAAATATCGAGCCGCCCGTCGTTGTCGAAGTCCAGGAAAGCGCCGCCCGAACCCATTTGTTCCGGCACGAGATACTTTCCTGTCGCGCCGGCATCGTGAATGAAATCAATTCCGGTTTGGCGGGTCACATCTTCAAACCAGGAATCGACAGGCCCGGCAGGTGTTGCCGCGTTTTCTCCCTGGTTGCATCCGGACAAGACGCAAGCCAGCCCGGCGAGGATAGATAGGGTCTGTCCCAGAACAGAGCTCCTTCCCTCCTTTGTCGGAAACCTTGTCGGAAACCTTGTCGATTGGCGGGGTATTTCGACAAAGTTCGCCGACGAAGTTT
>CAZCUL010000834.1:0-5929 GCA_964501475.1 uncultured Verrucomicrobiota bacterium
GGAAAGCCCTGGTTTCGGACGAGGAGAATTACGAGGCCAGCCGCAAATCCGCTTCCTCGTAATCCTTCCGCTCGATCATGGCCAGTGCCTCCTCGCACTTCTCCGGATGCGTCAACAGGAAGGATGGCAGTTCCGGCGACCAGCGGCGAGCCAGGCTTTGGCCGTGATGCGCGCTGACTGCTTCACAAAAAAGCCGCGCGGCATCGTGGAGGAGGACGTAGCAATCGCCTTCAGGCTCCGCCCATCCCTCAGAGAAGAACGGTTCGGTTTCCTGCACCCGCTGCAACACGTGGCAGGCGCTCACAATAATTTCCCGGAACTCGTCCCATTTGACGTCCGTCTGGCTCATAAGAATCCCTCGCAACAGCCGCTCGATGCTTCAGAAACGACGAAGCCGCTCCGTCGCCCATTCAAATCAAATCCTGATCGTCCACCCGAACGGAATGCATCGAGCAAAGATGAAACGGCCGGCCTTCACAATGCGGAGTTATTGGAATCCATTCACACCTTATTCACCAGGTCCCCTGCCAACCCGGCGAAACTGCGAATCAGAAACGAGAGAGACTGACCATACCACCGACCGGCAACGGCCCCAACGATCCCCAGTTGCTTGACTGCCCCCCCGCCCCGCCTACACTGGCGGCATATTACCTTCATGAGGAAACCGTCGCTCCTGGTCATTTTTATCACGGTGTTCATCGATCTGGTTGGATTTGGCATCGTGCTGCCGCTGCTGCCCATTTTCAGCGATAATTTTGGCGCCAGCGGCTTTGTCATTGGCGCCATCATGGCCTCCTACTCGGTCATGCAATTCATCTTCGCGCCGATTTGGGGCCGGTTATCCGACCGCATTGGGCGGCGTCCGGTCCTGCTGGCGAGCACCGCCACCGCCGCGCTCGCCTATTCCCTTTTTGCGGTGGGATCGGGCATGGAAGGGAACACCGCCCTGACGGTGTTGCTCGTCTCGCGACTCCTGGCGGGCGTTTGCGGGGCCAATATCACTGTTGCCCAGGCTTACATCGCGGACATCACGCCCCCTGAACAGCGCTCGAAACGAATGGGCCTGATCGGAATGGCTTTTGGGCTCGGTTTCATCTTTGGCCCGGCCATCGGCGGATTCAGCCTGCATCAGTTTGGCATGACCGGTCCGGGCTGGGTGGCGGCGGGGTTTTGCCTGGTGAATTTTTTTCTGGCTCTCGTGATTCTGACCGAGAGCTGGAAACCCAGTTCCGAACAGGTGCCTGCCCGTCCGCGTTTTCAACAATGGACCCAAACGTTAAGCCAGCCCAAAGTGGGTTTGTTGATCGCCGTCTTCTTCCTGGCGACGTTTTGCTTCACCTGCTTCGAAACCACGCTCGGCCTGCTGGTCAGCCACAATTTCGGACTCAATACCAAACGCCCGTCGGACGCCAAGACCATTGGTTACCTTTTTGCCTATTGCGGAATCATTGGGGCCTTCGTTCAGGGGGGCAGCATCGGGCGGATGGTAAAGTTGTTCGGGGAACCAAAGCTCATCTCGGTCAGTCTCGTCCTCGTGGCGGGCAGCATGGTCCTGCTGCCATTCGTCATGACCTGGACCGGACTGCTCCTCGCCCTGGCCGGGTTGGCCATCGGCTCCGGGCTGACGCGGCCGCCGGTCTTTGGATTGATTTCCATTTTGACGCCGGCGCATGAACAAGGATCAACCATCGGGGTGGCGCAAGGCGCCGGAAGTCTGGCCCGTATTGGCGGTCCGATCTTCGCGGCCACCTTGTTCGACTACAAACCCGCCGTTCCCTACGTGGCCTGCGGCGCCATTGCGCTATTGGCCGGCCTCTTGACCTGGCAATCGCTCTGCAGAACTTCAGCGATTCCCGCCACAGGCGAAGCGGTGCAAAACCCGAAATAGACCTGGCCCGCTTTTGCCCGGGTTGCATCTGGGCAAGATGCACCCGAGACGATTCGACAAGCGGCCGGCAGGTAAAAGGGTTCGGACAATAAACGATGCGGTCGCATCGTTTATTGTCCGCGGTTTTTGGGCGCCAAACCAACGGAGCGCAACTCTCCTCAGCCGCAGGAGCGCAAGCAGGGCAAATGTGTTCGCCCCGTAATCAAGCCACTGAGCGCATCTCATTCCGCAGCGTCCCCTCCCTGTTAGGAGCATGCCCCGCCTCACGACCGGCGAGCGCTCGGGAACGCCGTTTGCTGAAGGCTGCGGGGATTAAGCCGGGAGAACCAAAGCGGTGGCGCTCAAGCCAAACGAAAACCAGTTATGAAGTTGCAAATGCTCAAGGAGAACCTGGTCCTCTTGCCGGGAATGGACGGGACGGGCGCGCTCTTTGACCCATTTTTAGGCGTGCTGCCTCAAAACTTTTCCACCGTCATCGTCAAGTATCCGCGCGATAAGACGCTCGGCTTGTCCCAGTTCTTTCCCTACATCCGCGAAGTCATGCCCTGGAATGAACCCTACACCCTGGTTGCCGAATCGTTCGGTAGCGCGCTGGCGATCCTCTTTGCGGCCCGTCAACCTCAGGACATCAAAGCCATCGTCCTGGTAAACTCGTTTCTCTCAAATCCGCTTCCGCCCCTGCTCAAGTGGAGCGGCATCTGGAAAAAGGATTTCCTTTTCCAGCATGCTCCGCCGCGACCGCTTTTGAAGAAATGGCTTCTGGGAGAAGATTGTTCGGACGTCCTCATGGACTCGCTGGCCAGCGCCATCGCCCACGTTCGTCCGGAAGTGCTCGCGCTCCGCGCCCGCATGATTCTCGAGACCGACCTGCGCGATGTCCTCCGCGCTGTCGAGAAGCCGATCCTCTACCTCCTGGGGACGGAGGATAAGCTGATCGGCAATCGCGGCTGGAAACAAGTGGCCTCAGTAAAACCGAGCGCTGTTTGCGTGCCCATCAAGGGCCCGCATCTTCTGCTTCAACGCCAGCCCCAAGAATGCCTTCAGGCCATCGCCCGGTTCCTGCAATCGGACCGCCAGGCTGCCCCGGCCGGTCACTCGTAAACCTCGTAGATCGTATTGTCCAAAGCGAGGGCAACCTTCCGCGCTCCATTGAAACAACGGCGCATTTTCGGATACCGCGCCAGCAGGTCGAAAAATTCCTTCGAGTCGTAGCGGACGCGGACTCGTTTCGCGCCGGGCATGCGGCGCACCGCGGCGTCTATCCAGTGATCGCCTTCCTGCGTGAAGGCGTGTCCGTCCAACAAGCAACTGGTCGGCTCGAGGTATTTGAATGCGATCTCGTCGCTCCGGTCTTGCATAATTCGGCTCCCATTCGCTCCGGCACTTCCACTCGTTACAACACCGGCACGCGCCGGATTGTTTCAGCTTTCCCTTGGATGGAGTTGCGCCCGTTGCCGGCCACCTCGCCACCACGCAAACTACGTTAGCAGGCCGGGGCTCGCCTGTTGTCATGGCCGTGTAAAAAGTGCGTCAGAGAATTGCTCGCGGAACGGCGGCAGCCGAACTCGAATCGGGAATGGAGAAGGCGCAGTGCGGAATCTGGTTCAGAGTCTCCTCCCCATCGGCTCGAGCGCGGTTGAACCGGGCAACCGAAGCGCGCGTCCGGTGCCGGGAGAAACCTCCGCGCGTCACCCTTCGCCCGCGCACGGTGCTCACTCATGGATTTCGTAAACTTTTGCATCGAGGACAAAGCGCACATTCTGGCCCAACGCCAGCCAGGAGGCCGCTTCCGGATGCCTGGCCAGAAGGTCAAAGTAATCGGATGAACCAAACTCGATCCGGATCGGCCTGGCATCGCCAAGCTTTTGGGCTTCGGCATCGATCCAATGCGTGCCGTTGAAAAAGAAGCTGCGGCCCCCGGCGAAGCGGCTCTGGCCGCCGTATTGGGCTTGGGCTTTGTCCGCTTGGACGGCGCCGCCAAGGGCTCCCCGCGGCTCTGCCAGGGTGACGCCCCCTGCGGGAGCCGGCGTGGAAGATGCAAGCGGAGCGGTGGTGACGCGGCCGAGTTCGGTGTTCGCCGATCTGACGGCATTGGCGGCGGTTTCGGCGGTCTTCAGCTCGTAGGAGAAGCGCGCTCCCGCCACGGCTTCGTCGCCGCTCTGTTGAGCGCCAAGCCGGTCGAAGAACAAGGGCGCTTCCCGCCGCCAGCGTTCGTTCTGTTCCAGCCCGCCGAGGGAACGCATGGCGGCCGGCACGTCGCGGCGCCTTTCATCTTCAACGATCAGGTAGGCGGTATAGGGCGTGACGATGTTGAACTTGCGCGCCAGTTCCGTGACCTCGTCCTTCAATTCCTTGCTTTCGCCTCGAAGCCGGATTTCATCGAGCAGGTAGCCGACACGCCGCGTCGCCCAGAGCCGGGGAACAAACTCGTGATCGCTCGACTGGGCGGGGAATTTAATCTCGTAAGAGAACTCCTTCTGTTCGCCGGCGACGTTGCCCTCGATCGTCAGCCGTCCAGCGCCGCTTCCCGAATAGCGTCCCGCCAATACCAATTGCTGCCCTTTGAATAAATCCGGCAGGGGCGATGGGTAAAGTTGCCTGACGCGCACGCCATCGGGGAAGGTGATCTTCGGATTTGCCAGGACCGGCTCCTTGATGCGGGTGAAGAAGGTCGAGACCTTGATTTCGATATCTTCCTCGGGCAGGACATATTGGCTGAAGGCCCTGGTCTCTTCCGTGATCCGGTCCAGCAAATGGGTGTTCACGTCCGTCCCAATTCCAAAACAGAACACGCGCGTGACCTGATCTGTTCTGGTCACATTCTTCACAATGTCATCCAGGCTCGTCACCCCGACGGTGGGCCGCCCGTCCGTGAGGAAAATGACCACGAAAGGCCGCTCGCCCTTTTCCGGCCGCAGGTGGAGCGCGCCTTTCAAAGCGTCGTTGATGGCCGTCCCGCCGAGGGGCTTGAGAGCTTTAATGAAACGGCCGGCCCGGTCCCGGTTTTCCCTGGAAACGTCCGTCAGACCGTTGAAGAGCGGCTCGACTTCCGTGGCGAAGCGCACGATTTCAAACCGGTCGGATTCGTTCAGGTTCTCGATGCAGAAAAGGAGCGCCTTTTTGGCCTGCTCCAGCTTGGCGCCCGCCATCGATCCGGAAGTATCGAGCACGAACGCCACATCCTTGGGAATCACCTTGCCGCTCTTCAACTCTGCGCTCGGCGAAACCAGCAGAAGAAAATGACCCTCCTCGTCGCCCGTCGTGTGCGGGAGCAAACTGACCCCGAACTCGCCTTCCTCGCGGCTGAAGATCAATTTGAAATCGGTGTCGGGGGTTAGGTTGCTCTCTTCAAAACCCACTGTGGCCTTGTCTTCGCCGTGGCGCTGCACTTCCACTTTATGGCTTGGGGAATAGATGGATTTGAGCGCTCGATCCGATTCAATCTCGACTTTGACGCTGAGGCTTTTCAGCGGTTTGGCGGAAAACTTTTCGGTGCTGAGGGGCAGAGTGAATTCGACCAGGCCGCTGTCGGATGGCAGGACTTGCGCGTAGGAAAGGTGGATCCGTTTCCTCCCGTGCGGTTCGATCGGAAAAATCCGCACTTTGAAGAGATCGCGTCCCATATACTCAAGCAGGGCGGGGTCGTTGAGCTTGCGGACGATGTCCTCATAGATACCGCGCGCCTTGTCGGCGGCAAGGAGTTCGGCTTCGACGGGCTTCCCGTCGATTTCCATGCTGAACTGGTCAATGTGGGCGCCTTTGGGAACAGGGAAGAGGAAGGTGCCTTCCATCTGGCGGGCGTTGGGATTGTAAAATTCCTGTTCCACGGAAGTGCGGGCCGCCTGATTTTTGATTTTGGCTTCGACCTTGTGGTAAGCAACTTCCAACGGCGCCCAACTGGGCCGGGGAATAATGCGCGGCGGATGATGCGGCGGAGGCACCACCGGCGGCCGGTGCGGAGGTGGATGCAAGGGAGGGTGCGGATGCCGCCAGAAATCAGTATCATGCACGACGATAAGGCCGGCGCTGAAAGCAGGAAGA
>CAZCUL010000835.1:0-8408 GCA_964501475.1 uncultured Verrucomicrobiota bacterium
GCCCTGCATCATTGATGTCTGCCGCCTGGGTGTTCCAATCCTCAGGAAGATCCAGTTCCATGATCCCTGACGCATCCGTATAAAGGAAAGCGCGCTGCTGGCCAAGACTAGGCCCATCAGGTGTCAGCACACCCCAGGTGCCAATGACCTCGCCCCGGTTATTGATGGCCGCACCAATCATTCCGTATGGCTCCACCCCTATTGGCGGGTCAATACGAATCACACGATAACGCGGGTCGTTGGCCGAAAACGACCTCACGATGGACAGGCCAATTAGCAGAATTAGAATTACTGGCTGTCTCATACTCATATCCTATTGGTTTTACAGGGGCGGCCTAGGCCGAGAACCACCTCTGCCCCTGGGAGGAAATTCCGCGATACTTACCGGCCAATGAACCACGTTGCGTGTGGCATAACCGGTTGCCTGAAATCGGTCCTCCACGAACATCACTCGCCATTCCCCATTCACGAGTATCAGTTCCACCCCTTCTGGCCGGGGGGTGTAAGGGCTGAGGTCATCAATGAGTTTTAAGGGACTACCGGCCACACCATCCCAGGCGTAGAGCGAAAACTTCTCGCCGACGATTTCCTTCTCGAGCGGGCCTCCATTGGCCGGGCCGCCGATGATCAAATAACGCTGGACGGGCTGGCCTTGCGCGTTCAGCAAACCATTTGGACACCATGCGCTGCTGCGGGTGCCCCGGCTTGTGGCGAAAGGCAAATCCCGGCTGCCATCGCGAACCGGAATCGATCCGGCCAGTCCTGATGGCGGCACCGGTCGCGCGTCCACATACCATTTGACCGGCAAGGAATTTGGATTTATCGGATCGCTATCGCGTTGATTTTCTATGACGTCCGGGATGCCGTCGTTGTCGTCATCGAGGTCCTCGACCAGGGCAGGGGTAATGGTCGAAGCCACGCCCGGTCTCAAGAAATCGGGTTGGCCGTCCCGGTCGGTATCTAAATAGGCCGCTGGATCCCGCGGAAACGCGTCTTCATTGTCTGGAACGCCGTCTCCGCCGCCGTACATCACCAGCGCCGCCGCAGAAAAACAGACAGTTTTTATCTTGGCGTGTCCTTGGATTGAGGGTCTCCAGCCTCTTAGGCTGAAGTTTTATAGGCGCGATCATTAAACAAGGTCAAGACTTTTCTTACGATTTTTTTTGGAGGCTTCGGAGGCGGGGTGGATTCAAAAAAGGCGGCAATTGCCACTTCCGTTGCCGCGACGGGCAACATCCCTGTTTAGAAGGAGCATCAAGCGCAGATCCTTCCTTCACGTCCTCTCCTACAAATGGACAGCACAGAGCCGCCCCTAAATCGGCTCGCCGGAGTTTTGGGTCAGCGCGCGGTAGCGATTCACCAAATCCAGCGGGACCGGGCCGGGCTTGCCATTGCCGGTGACGGGGATGATTTCCGCGCTGGTGCCGGTCAGGAAGCATTCGTCGGCATTGAATAGATCGTAGCGGCTCAGGTCCGGTTCCGAAACCCGTATCCGGGCGTCCCGCGCCAGATCAATCACTGTCGCCCGTGGGAATTGCTGGGCACGCAAGCGCGCAAAGATTCTACTGGCGCGGCCCGCGCGCTTTTGCAATCGTGCCCTTTTAATCCTGAAACCAACCATGGAACCTCAAGCTGACATCGCACTCATCGGCCTGGCCGTCATGGGCCAGAATCTCATCCTCAATATGAACGACCGCGGCTTCAAGGTCGCCGCCTACAATCGCACGGTCTCGAAGGTGGACGACTTTCTGGCCCGGGAAGCCAAGGGCACCAACGTCATCGGCGCCCATTCCATCGAGGAAATGGTCCAGATGCTGAAAAAGCCCCGGCGCGTCATGCTCATGGTGAA
Organism: uncultured Verrucomicrobiota bacterium; assembly: GCA_964501475.1. Classification (GTDB taxonomy): domain Bacteria; phylum Verrucomicrobiota; class Verrucomicrobiia; order Limisphaerales; family CAZCUL01; genus CAZCUL01. Next base: position 1,850 of record CAZCUL010000835.1, read on the forward strand.
GGCGGGCAAACCCGTGGATGAATTCATCGAACAGCTCATCCCCCACCTCGAACAGGGCGACATCATCATCGATGGCGGGAATTCGTATTTCGAAGACACCAACCGGCGGGTGAAATATCTCGAGGGCAAGGGCCTCCTTTATGTCGGCACCGGTGTGTCCGGAGGAGAAGAAGGGGCACGGCATGGTCCCAGCATTATGCCGGGCGGCTCTCCTGATGCCTGGCCGCACGTGAGGGACATTTTTCAGTCGATCGCGGCCAAGGTCGAAGATGGCACGCCTTGTTGCGATTGGGTGGGCGAAGAAGGTTCCGGGCACTACGTCAAGATGGTCCACAACGGCATCGAATATGGCGACATGCAGTTGATTTGCGAAGCCTATAACCTGATGAAGCTCGGTCTCGGGCTGAGTCCGGATCAGATGCACGAGGTTTTCAAGGAATGGAATCAGGGCGATCTGGAAAGTTACCTCATTGAAATCACGCGCGACATTCTCGCATACAAGGACACCGATGGCCAGCCGCTGGTGGAGAAGATTCTGGACACGGCCGGGCAAAAGGGCACCGGCAAATGGACCGTGCAGAACAGCGCGGACCTCGGCATTCCCATTACTCTGATGGCAGAAGCGGTTTATGCACGCTGCGTCTCGGCGCTCAAAGACGAACGCGTCAAGGCCGCCCGCAAATTGAAGGGGCCCAAACCAACCCTCCCTCAAGCCAGGAAGGAAGAGGCCCAAAAGGAATTTATCAACGGCATCCGGGACGCGCTTTATGCGTCGAAGATCGTGAGCTACGCGCAGGGTTATATGCTGATGCGCGCCGCCGCCGGGGAATACGGATGGCACTTGAACTATGGCGGCATCGCTTTGATGTGGCGGGGCGGCTGTATCATCCGCTCGCGCTTCCTCGGGAAGATCAAGGAGGCGTTCGACAAGAATCCCAAGCTCATGAACCTGATGCTGGACGATTATTTTCGCGCCGAAATCAAGCGCTGCCAAAAGGGGTGGCGCAACGTCGTGGCCGCCGCCATGAAACGCGGCATTCCCGTGCCGGCATTCGGCACGGCTCTCGCCTTCTACGATCAGTATCGCTCGGCTGTGCTGCCCGCCAACCTCCTTCAGGCTCAGCGCGATTACTTTGGCGCCCACACTTACGAGCGGGCCGACAAGCCGCGCGGCGAATTCTTTCACACGAATTGGACCGGACGCGGTGGCGAGACTTCCTCGGGAAGCTACAACGCTTGAATCGGCTCCACTCCGCCGACCGCCGCGAACCGGTGAATCTCGAGGATCATCTGGGCGACATCGTCCGGAAAGCCCGCGAAGCCGCGGGGGTTTCTCCGGAGACGGCTGCTCAGGCGGCGGGGCTGCCGCTTTCCGATTATCTGGCGTGGGAGGAAACCGGAACAGGACAAAACCTCGATCTCCCGGCCTTGGCCGCAACCATCGGCCTGAACCGGGAAAAGCTGGTTGGAATCGCGGAAGGATGGCAGCCAAAGACGCCCGAGCTTGAGCGCTGGCGCGAATTGCGCCCGGTGACGACCACACGCGAAAGCAACACCGTCCACTGTTACCTGATCTGGGATGAAGTCTCCCGGGAAGCGGCCCTCTTCGATACCGGGTGGGATGCCCAGCCCGTTTTCGACCTGGTTTCGGAGAACGGATTGACCCTCAGGCACCTTTTCCTCACCCACACCCACGAAGATCACATTGCGGCCATGGGAGAGTTGCGCGCGCGGTTTCCCAAGCTCCTTTTGCACACCAATTCGAAAAGCGCTCCCCCTCAGCACCGCAACCGGCAAAACGACTTTATTCATCTGGGGAGCCTGCGAATCACCAATCGCTCCACGCCCGGCCACGCCGAAGAGGGCGTCATTTACATCATTGGCACCTGGCCGGAAGATGCGCCGCACGCGGCCATCATCGGGGACACGATCTTTGCCGGATCGCTGGCCACAGGTTTTCAGTCGCTCGACATGCTCAAGAAAAGTGTGCGCGAACAGATTTTCACCCTTCCTCCTGAAACGTTGCTTTGCCCCGGGCACGGACCATTGACCACGGTTGCCGAGGAGATGGCGAATAACCCGTTCTTCTGAGAATGCTCACCGATGCCTGAAACCCGAGCAAACCCGATCATGGCCGCGCTGGATGTGGATAGCGCCGAGAAGGCTTTTGCGCTGGCCGATGCTCTCGCGCCGGTAGTGGGCGGGTTCAAAATCGGGAGCGAACTCTTTACTTCGGCAGGCCCCGGGATCGTGCGGCAGATTCGCGCCAAGGGCGCCCCCGTTTTTCTGGACCTGAAATTTCATGATATCCCAAACACCGTCGCCAAAGCGGTGGCCGCCGCGGTGCGGCTTGACGTGCAGATGCTCACGGTGCACACCAGCGGCGGCATCGAGATGCTGCAAGCGGCTCAAGGGGCGGCAGAGCAGGCCGCAAAGGAGCGGAACGTGCCGGCTCCGCTGGTCCTGGGCGTGACGGTGCTGACGAGCATGGACGGCAAGCAACTGGAAGAGGTCGGTCAACAGTTTGATGTCGGCCAACAAGTCGAGCGCCTGGCGCAACTGGCGCTGCGAGCGGGGTTGAGCGGGCTGGTCTGTTCGCCTCTGGAAATCGTTACCCTCCGGCGCATCCTCCCGGCAAATGTTCAGTTGGTTGCTCCCGGCATTCGTTCGTCGCGCGAGGCCGATGCCGACCAAAGGCGCACGCTCAATGCAAAGGAGGCGCTGGCTGCGGGCGCGAACTGGCTGGTTGTTGGCAGGCCGATTTATGCCGCCGACAACCCGCGCGCCGCCGCGGAGGCAATCCTGGCTTCACTGTCAAATTCGTGAACTCAAGTTCGCAGGCCCGCTGAACGCGGTTTTCGAGGATCGGGCCGGCCCGATCCAGGCTGATCGGTGCGGATGATCTCTTCGAAACAACAACAAACCCTTGCAGCCTCGGGCAGCGCGGTATCCTTCGATAATCTCACCAGGCAGCTCTATGCGACGGACGCATCGATTTACCAGATTGAACCCGCCGCGGTCGCCTTTCCGAGAGGCGCCGCTGAAGCCGCGGATATTATTGGGCGGGCCGGTGACTGTGGTCTTTCCATCATTCCTCGAGGGGCGGGCACCGGGCTGGTTGGCGGCGCCATTGGCGACGGGCTGATTCTTGAATTTGCTCGTTACAACCGCCGAATCACCGGCCTCAATCTGGAAAAGCGGACCGTTCGCGTGGAACCGGGCGTAGTGCTCGACCAACTAAACGGGTTTCTCAAACCGCACGGGTTTCGGTTCGGACCGGATGTCGCGACCAGCTCCAGAGCCACGCTTGGCGGTATGATCGCGAACAATTCCTCGGGTGCTCATACACCCGTCTATGGGGTTACCGCCGACCACATTGAAACCATCGAGATCATCCTGGCTGATGGTCGCGTGGAGAACCTGAAGGCCGGCTCAAAGGCGCTCGATCCGCAGCGCCGGCTGATCGACGCCTTGATTCGCCGTCACAGCGCCGGCATCGACGACCGAATGCCGCCCGGGTTGCTGAAGCGCCGGCCCGGGTACGGGTTGGATCGCTATGTGCGACGTGGCGGGAACCTGAATGACATTCTTTCCGGCAGCGAAGGCACCTTGGCAGCGATAGCCTCGGCTGAACTGAGAATTGTTCCGCTGCCGCGGCAAAAGGGACTTGGCCTTATTTTTTTCGCGACTGTTGCCGAGGCCATGCGGGCGACGGTTGAACTGCTGGACCTCAAGCCGGCCGCGATTGAACACATCGACCGGGTCCTCTTCGATCAAACCCGCGGCCAGCTTGCGTTCCGAGCCGCGCGCGACCTGATGGAACTTGATGCCCAACCGTGCGAATCGATCCTGATCGTCGAGTTTTACGAGGAGGTTGCCGAGCGACTGGCGGCGTTGCAGAGGCGGCGGTTGGGATTGCGCACGGCGGTTTTGCGGTCGGAAGCGGAGATGAACCTGGTTTGGAGCTTGCGCAAAGCGGGCTTGTCGCTGCTGACCGGACGCGCCGGAGCCGCCAAGCCGGTCACCGGGATCGAGGATACCGCCGTGCGCCCCGAGCACCTGCCCGCCTATGTGGCTGGACTGCGTTCGATCCTCGATCCGCTCAGCCTCGAAGCGTGCTTCTACGGTCATGCCGCCTCCGGCTTGCTCCACGTGCGTCCGGTGCTGGACCTGCACAGCGGTGAAGACTTGAAGAAATTTCGGCAGGTCACGAATGAGGTTTCCGCTCTGGTTCGCCAGTTCAAAGGGTCGTTGGCGGCGGAACACGGCGTTGGAATCGCGCGCACCGAATACATGGCGGAACAGCTTGGAGATGAACTGTTGGAGGCCATGCGCCAAATCAAAGCCGCCTTCGATCCCCGGGGCCTGTTCAATCCCGGAAAAATTATCGATGACGGCCGGTTCAGAATCGACGGCCGGTTGCGAATGGGAGCGGATTATGCGCTGAAGCTTCCGTTCGAGCCCGTCCTGGCTTTTGCCGCCAAGGACCATTCCTTTGTCGGCAATCTCGAACAATGCAACGGCTGCGGTGGTTGTCGCAAGGATGCGCCTACCATGTGCCCGACTTTCCTGGTCACGGGCGAGGAAATCATGTCCACCCGCGGCCGGGCCAACGCCATTCGCGCCGCCCTGGAATGTCGGGGAATGGAGGGCGACCCCTTGCGTTGCGCCGAGCTGGAAACGGCTTTGAGCAATTGCCTTTCCTGCAAGGCCTGCACCGTCGAATGTCCGTCCAACGTGAACCTGGCGCTGTTAAAGGCCGAACTGCTTCACGCGCGGCATCGTTTGAATGGGCTTCCGCTGCGGGAACGCCTGCTCAGTTCGGTCGATCTGCTCGGACGACTGGGGTGTCGGATGCCAGCCCTGGCCAATGCCTGTCTCGATTCGCGGCGCATCCGGCAACTGCTCTCGTGGACTTGCGGAATCACAAATCGCCGTCCTCTGCCGCACTATGCGACCGAGCGTTTCGACCGGTGGTTTCAGAAACGCGGCCCGGCTATGAGATCTGCCCGGGGCCGGCTGCTCTTTTGGGACGATACCTTTGTGCGTTACCACGAGCCGCACATTGGCCAGGCGGCGGTTCAGGTGCTTGAAGCAGCCGGATTCGAAGTTGTGCTGGTCGAAGGCCGGCGCTGTTGCGGCCGGCCCGCTTTCAGCCAGGGAAACCTTGACGAGGCGAAGATGTCGGGCGAACACAATCTGAAATTAATCGAGGCCGCAAGCCAGGAGCTGCCCATTCTCTTTCTCGAACCCTCGTGTTATTCCATGTTCGTTGAGGACTACCGTGAATTGAAATTGCCGGACGCCGATCGAGTGGCCCGGCGCTGTTACCTTTTCGAGCAGTTCGTCGAGAACCTGTTGGCTCGCGAACCGGAGGCGCTTGCCTTTGGACCGGCGCCAGGCCGGGTCGCCATCCACGTCCATTGCCATGCCAAGGCCCTCCTGAATCCTTCCTTCATGCAGCGCCTGGCGTCGCGCCTACCCGGCGCGCAAAGTTCCCTGCTCGATACCGGCTGTTGCGGGATGGCTGGAGCTTTTGGCGCCCTCGAATCCAAGTATGATCTCTCTCTAAAGGTCGCCGAGCCTCTGTTGGAAGCACTTCGCGCCCAGCCCGCCGGCGCCACCGTGGTCGCCTCGGGAGCAAGCTGCCGCCATCAAATCGAACATCTGCTCCCCATCCGCCCCAGGCACATGGCTGAAGTGCTGGCGCACGCTTTGATCTGAGCCGAGGAGAACGTTGGAGCGGCTCTCTTCATCGGGAATTCGCTTCCAGAATTCGCTTTGCCTCCTCGACGCCGAGCTTGACCGGCAAGGCCCAGCCCAGCAGATCGTTATTGGGCGTGAATCCGCCGCCATCCACATCCACGTAAATCGGATTGTTGTAAGCGCAGGGCCGCCACTTCGCCTGGGTGCTGCTGCCATAACCGGTGGACAGGTCGGAGTTTTCGCCGTAAGCCACGACGATCAAGTGGCTGTCCTGACTGAGTGGGACACTGATGCGGCGCTCGAATTTCACCAAGCCGTCGCTGAACCAGTCCGGGTGTGACTTGCGCGTAAAGTTCAGTTCCGGAACCTGGCGGCCGTTGACCAGCACTTGCACGCGATCGATGTCGATCCAATCCGTGCATTGCACCTTGATATCGAGATCGATCGATTCCAATGCGCGCGTCGTGCCGCCCGCGATGGTTCCATCCCCGGTCTGCACTTCCAGAAACGGGCCTGTGGTCACGACCACCTGGCCGGCCTTCGAATTGCGGGAAATCTCCTTCCAATCCAGGGCGGCGGGATCATCCGTTGAACTGCGGACATAGGAGCGCCAGCCGCCCACGCCGTTGCCGTGGACCGAGTGCGCGTCTGAAACCGCCACGCACACATAGCGATGGCCTCGATTGAGCAATTGCAACCAGATGAATTCGCGCCTGTAGATGACGGTGTCTTTCCCGTCGCGGTTCTTTCCGATGTAAAACGGGCTGCTTTCCAGAATGTTCAATCCCCACGTTTCCGCGCCATCCACCAATTCGCCCAGGCCCCAATAGCCCCCGTCCACGCGGCCGTCGCC
>CAZCUL010000836.1:0-2930 GCA_964501475.1 uncultured Verrucomicrobiota bacterium
AATGCAGAGCGGATTGATCTCCACCAGGTTGGCGTCGCATTCCCACCAGGTTTTATAGACCCCCAGGACCATATTCGCGCCCTGGCTCAACAACTCGCCTCGCAATCCCAAAGCCTTGACCACCTTTCGCGCCTGATAAGGCATCATCCCCACAGCCGGGTCGATGATCTCCTTGAAAATCTTTTCGGGCGTCTTTGCAGCCACCTCTTCGATGTCCACGCCCCCCTCCGTGCTTGCCATCACGATCGGGCGAGAGACGGCGCGATCCAGGAGGACTGCCAGGTAAAGCTCCTTTTTGATCGGCGGCGCATCGGCCACGAGCAGCGTGTTGACAAGGCGTCCCTCTGGTCCGGTTTGTTTGGTCACAAGGACATTGCCCAGCATGGCTTTGGCGTTCTCGTAAACCTCCTTTGGGCTCTTGCAGAGTTTGACTCCGCCTTTAAAGCCGTTCTTGAAGGTGCCTTTGCCGCGCCCGCCTGCATGGATTTGCGCTTTGATCACAACCATCTCCTCACCGCTTTCGAAAAGGCTCTCCGCAAGGTCGGCCGCCGCTTCCGCCGTCTCACAAATCCCGCCTGAGGGAACTGAGACCCCGAACTTGTCCAGCAATTGTTTGGCCTGGTATTCGTGAATGTTCATCGTGTTCCAGTTGAGCTTGCGATTGAATGGAGAATCTGCCCGGAAAGCAACTGCAAAGGCGGCCCAGCCAGCAATTCCATTTTGCGGAGCGCAGCTGTCCCCGGCCGCGGCGCGAACGGACTCGAGTGGCGAGAACAGCAACACCTCTGGGGTCAACGGCCACCAAAGCGAGAACAGCGCGCCCGCCTCGGGCGCTGCTTGCGTCTTCGCCGGTCTGGAGCCGCTCATCCTTCCCGACCTTGACCGCCGATTCGCGAAGAGCCTTTTCAGGCTTGCATCAATGACCTGAAAGTTGCGATGCACTGTAGCGCTTGCTGAGAGCCAGTGGGCCAACGAACCATGAAACCGATTGCCTCCGCCGGCCTGAACGCGATTCTGCTCGTGGGGATTCTGGGCTGCCAGCGAAGCCCGGCCCAGCAGCCGATCACAGCGTCGATGCAATTAACCAACGGCGTCCGCGCGCTTGTCATTCATTTTCCACAAAGCACCAACCTCTCTGTCTTTACTTTTCTGCCAATGGGGCTGGCGCAGGACGGACCCGAACAGGCGCAATGGTCCCATCTGGTTGAACACATGGTGATCCGTTCGACCGTTCCGGACTCATCCGCCTCCGCGAACGCAGAGACGTTGCCCGATCATATGCGGCTGGATTATTACGGAAGCGTGGCTGACCTGGACGAGGCCCTTTCGCACCATCGGCGCTGGATCGAAGGCGTTCCTTTTGCGGAGGAAACCCTGAAAGCGGAAAGGCCCAAGGTCAAAAGCGAGTGCGATTTCACAGCAAAGAATCTCGCGACTCACAAGTTCGCCATCGCCGCCTGGAACCAGGCGTATCGCCACAGGCGAAAACACGCCGCGCTCAAGGGCGATGTCGATCGAGCATCCCTGGACGCCATTCAACGTTACCGGAACGATCGTCTGGCTGTATTGGACAGATGCTTGGTTTGTATCGTGGGCGGTATTGAAACGAATGATGGATTGTCCGCATTGGAGAAATCATTCGCACCGCTCATTTCCGCCGCGAAGGCGGCTCCTGAAATTGAAATCGACGGTGGCGACAAATCGGTCACTTGGGACCTGGAAGCGCGCCACCTGCTCCTGACCTGGCCGATCCCGGAATTTTCCCACGAGGACTTTGCCGCGCTCATGACAACGGGTCAGCTTCTCACGATGCGCCTGTTCGGAGACCCCGAATTGAAGGCCTCAACCGGAATGAACCTGGCCGGAGCAGACCTGGTCACACCGGAAGGAGCTTTCTTTTATGTATCAAGCTCAGTGAAGTCCGAGGCGGGGTTCGATGATGTCTTGACCCGTTTGGAAAAGCATTTGGAGGCGGTCCGCTCCGAGAGAGGCGCTGTTTCCCAGGCACCGCTCATGGCACGGCAATTCGCCACGGCGCTTCGCACTGTCCCGGATCCCGGCCCATTCAAATCACAAGCGCCTCCCGAACTTTCGATTGCCATGATCGAGGGCAATATTGGTTTGCAATTCGCCCATAACCATTATCGATTTGGCGATCAGCGCTTGCGCCTCGCAAGCCGGCTCGAACAACTCCCGGCAAATGAGGTCTCGAGAGCCGCCGCGAAATACCTTTCCCGTGAAAAGCGCAGCGTCTGCCGGATCGAACCGGAATCCGAATAAAGCTCGGTTTCTTTGCGGAATTGGGATGATCTCGATCGCGAATGAACGCGAATGGACACAAAGGAGCCGCGGCCATTGGCGGTTCCCTCAATTTCCATAACGCCAGAAAGCCGGCCTACTCCGGCAGTTCCTCCTTCTTTGGCTCCGGCAGCCAGAACGACGCAATGAACCCTCCGAGATAAACGAGAAAACCGATTAACGCCGCTGTGCAAGCCAGTTTCGTAGCCGGATCGCCGCCCGGCATCCATGACGTCGCCGCCAGGGTGGCCGTGACCCAGGCGAAGCATGTGCCCACGAGCCGTCCGCCGATATTGGCGGCGAAACTCTCGCCCGTTCCGCGCAGGTGCAGCGGATAAACACGCGGGAGGTAATTCCCCCAGAAACTGAACTGCGCGATGGTCAGCATCGCGACAATGAACATCCCGATGTAGGTGAGGCCAAGGTCGCGCGTGGCGGCATACGCGAAGACGATGGGCACTACGATCAGGCCCGGAATTTGAAAGACCCGAATGACTCCCCTGGCGGTGGAAGGAACCAGCCGGCGGATCAGATGGGCAAGAAGCATGGTAAAACCAGCGGCAACCAACCCCACCGCGGCGCCGCCAAAAATCCTCAGCGCATGGTCTTTGATCCCGCCATGGAAAGCGTAG
>CAZCUL010000837.1:0-8814 GCA_964501475.1 uncultured Verrucomicrobiota bacterium
TGCCACTGGCCGCGGCGGCATTTGTAAACGCTGTGACCCATTTGCCGCTGGTGTTCGCAATCGGCTTGTTGTCATCGCTGGCAGTGCTGGCGGCGCAGGCCTTTGGCGCAGGGCGAAACGAGGAAGCAGGGGAAGTGTTCCGGCATGGCCTCATTCTTACCGTGGGAGCCGGCCTGATCACGGTCGCTCTGGTGGCGGCTTTGCGGCCGTATCTGCACCTGTTCGGGCAGCCAGCCGAGGTCATTTCAGCGGCGGGAACCTATCTTTTGTTGTTTGGTTCTTCAATGTTTCCGGCCCTGGTGGCACACGGCTGCAAACAGTTCAGCGAGGCGCTGAACCGGCCGTGGGCGCCAAACTTCATTCTGCTCGGCGGCGTGCTGCTGAATATCTTCCTGAACTGGATTTTGATTTACGGCAACTGGGGCGCGCCCGCGCTGGGTCTGGAGGGAGCAGGATGGGCAACTTTGATCGCGCGCGCGGCCATGGCGGCAGGGATCGTCCTCTACGTCGTTCGCGCGCCAGCGCTGCGCGCCTTTCAGCCCCCGCGCTGGCATGCTCCTTTGCGGGCGATAACGCTGCGGCGGTTGCTCGCGTTGGGTTGGCCGGTGGGCACTCAGCATTTGCTCGAAGTGAGCGCGTTTGTTTTTGCGGCCATCATGATGGGTTGGATTAGCGCCGACGCCATCGCGTCACACCAGATCGCCATCACTTGCGCGGCCACGACCTTCATGTTTGCGCTCGGCATCGGCATGGCGGTCTGCATTCGCGTGGGGCAAGCCTGGGGCGCAGGGCAGCGAAGGCGCACGCGGCGCATCGGATTTGTCGGCCTCGGCATGGCCGGCCTGATCATGACGGTGTTTGCGGTGGTGTTGATGACCAGCGGCGAACCGATTGCCCGGCTTTTTGTGACAACTCCGCCGGTGATCGTGCTCACGACCCAATTGCTCTTTATCGCCGCGTTATTTCAGGTGGCGGACGGAGCGCAGGTGGTGGCGATTTCGGCGTTGCGCGGATTGGGTGATGTCCGGGTTCCTGCTTTCATCGCGGCCCTGGCTTATTGGGCGATTGCTGTGCCACTCGGCCATGGTCTGGCGTTTCGCGCGGGTCTCGGAGCGGTGGGAGTTTGGATTGGCCTGGCGACGGGACTGGGAGCGGCGGCTGTCGCGCTCTCGTGGCGATTCCACCGCTGGAGCGGCGGCAAAGCGGCTGCGGCGGTGCCTGCCGGGGCAAAAGCTGAACAGGCGCTCCCAGCGGCGGGCGCATAGTCGCGGGGCGCATGATCGCCCGCCAGCGAAAGCTCCCACGGTTCGGATCAGTTCACGGAACTGGCAATCCATGCAAGATAACGCCGGCTGCCACCGCTCATCGGAAAGGAGATGAATTCCGCCGTGTCGTATGGGTGATTTTCGAGGATCAACCTTTCGAGGGCGGCCAGCTTTCGACGAGTCGTTTTGAGAAGCATCAGAACCTCAGGGCCGCGCTCGATCTTGCCCTGCCACCAGTAGTGGGATTCAATCCTGGGGACTAGATTCACACAGGCAGCCAGGCGAGCCTCGAGGACGGTCCGAGCCAGACGCCGCGCCGTTTTCAGATCGGGCGCCGTGACAAGTGCGATTGCGAAGTCCCGGCTTTTCATTTTCTCAAATCGGCCAGCCGACGCCTCGAAGCTGATTAATCGTCCAGCAAAGCCTGATAGAAAAGCGTGCTGAACTTCTCGAAGACGCGATGCTCATTGAAGGGGAGATGTTGCGCCAGCAGAATGGCAACTGTCCCTTCCCTGGGATCGATGTTGCAATAAGTCGTGGCGGCGCCATACCACCCGAATTGGCCGATCGATCCCAGGCCATGGCCCGCATGAAGATTGATCCGCACCGCGCCTCCCAAACCAAATCCTTCGGAAGAGTTCCACGTCACGGTGGGACTCTTCAGGTCCGCAATATGGTTTACCATCATGTATTCGACTGTTTTGCGTCCGAGAATCTGGCGTTTCCCGAACCGGCCACCGTCGAGGAGCATTTGAGCAAAACGGAAATAATCCCCAGCCGTCGAGAACAGTCCGCCGCCCCCGCTGGGAAATCCTTTGCCTGGCTCGGCCAAAGCGCCCAGGATCGCAACCGCGGGCCGAAGATTACCATCAGGTCCATGCTCATAAAGCTTCGCGAGACGCTCGCGTTTCTCGAGCGGAACAGAGAATCCTGTATCTTTCATTTCGAGTGGTTCGAAGACGCGCTCCTGCAGAAACCGCTCGAAGCTTTGGCCCGATACGACTTCGATCAAATACCCAACCACGTCGAGGGAGACGCCATAAGACCATTCCTCGCCCGGATGATGTTTCAATGGCAACTGAGCGACACGCTCGACAAATCCCTTCAGCGAATCGCATTCCCACAGTTGCGCCCGCTGGTAAAGCTGGTGGACCAGTTCGTTGCCAAGGAACTCATAGGTCATCCCCGACGTATGCGTGAGCAAGTGCTTGATCGTCATCGGGCGCTTGGGCGCTTCCAGAGCAGGACTTTCCGCCGTGCCGCCGAGCAGCACCTTCACGTCTGCGAACTCCGGCAGATAGTTGCTGACCGGATCATCCAAAGCGATCCGCCCTTCTTCAAAAAGGATCAACGCCGCCACCGTGGTGACCAGTTTCGTCATCGAATAGATCCGGCAAATCGTGTCTCTTTCCATCGGCGCCGCCTTGTCGATGTCGCGGTAGCCCCAGGTCTGCCAGTCCACAACCTTTCCCCGCCGGGCCACAAGCGTGATGATGCCGGAGTGCTTTCTTTCATCGACGTAGGCCTTCATGCCATCGTGAAGCCGCTCCAAACGCTGACTGGAAAAGCCCGCCTTTGCGGGCGAGGTATGGCTTTGGCCCAGCGCAGGGGCCTCCATCGACATCAGAACAACCAGGAAAGCCGAACAAAAGTATCTGCTCATAAAGGATCAGGGCGTCATGCCGCGCCACTCTAAAAAATCGGTCCATGCCGGCAAGAAAAAAGGCTGGGGCAGACACGCAGGAGTGGCGTCCCCCTGTCCCGGTAGAACCCACGGGCGCGTCTCGGGAGTTTGGGCCTTTTTTGCTGAATTCACCGGCAAGCCTGAAGGCTTGCGTGAACAGGCGGGACGCCTGTCCTACTCGGCCCGCGCTTGTCACTTTTGCGGCTCCGGTTAAGCTCAGCACATGACGAATGGAGCATCCTTGGGTTTCGTCCGCGAAGATCCGTGGAGGATTTTTCGGATCATGGCCGAATTTGTCGATTCGTTCGAGATCATGTCCCAGGTTGGCCCGGCGGTAACCATCTTTGGTTCGGCGCGAATGAAACGCTCCAATCCCTATTACGACGCGGCGGTGACGCTCGGGCGCGAACTCGCCAAGCACCACTTCGCCATTATTACCGGTGGAGGCCCAGGGATCATGGAAGCAGCCAATCGCGGCGCCGCCGAGGCGAAGGGAAAGTCAGTGGGATTAAACATCGAGCTGCCGCATGAGCAGAAGGGCAATCGTTATGCGAACATTCCGGTCGAGTTTCATTACTTCTTCTCGCGCAAAGTCTGCTTTGTAAAATACAGCGTTGCCTTCATCTTCATGCCGGGGGGGTTCGGGACCCTGGATGAATTCTTCGAAATACTGACTTTGGTTCAAACGCGCCGGATTCCGCGTTTCCCCATGATCCTTGTCGGGCGCAAGTACTGGCGCGGCCTTCTCGGCTGGACCAGGCAGGTTCTGGCCGGGGGCGGTTTCATCAGCCGGTCCGACCTGCAGCTCGTCCACGTGACCGACGATACGGAGGAAGCCGTCCAACTGATCCTGGATTACCAACATCGTGAGGGCGTGTCGGAAACCGTGCCGAAGGCCTTTGTCTAAGACTACCCAGGCCGGATGAAGATACGAACCCTGATCCAGGAAGATTCATCCCATTGTTCGCCTGAGACGCTGGCCAGGCGACTCCGGGGCGAGCCGGGCCTGGTATTGCTCCGCAGTGCCTCCCTGGGACCGGCGCGCTACAGCTTGCTGACCTGCCGGCCGTTTTTGACCTTCCGCTCGTCCGGCCCGCGCTGTGAACTTTCGAGCAATCGCACCAACAGCGTTCAGTTCGGAAACCCGTGGCAAATAATGGAACGTTGCCTGGCCCGATATGAACTGCCCGATGACGTTGATCTGCCCTTTCCACTCGGAGGTTGCTTTGGGTTTTGGGGATACGACCTGAAGAATTTCGTAGAACCGCGTGTCACGCGGCGGGCAGTCAGGGACATAGAATTGCCGGACTGTGCGATCGGTTTTTATGACAGCCTCGTGGTTTTCGACCATTACCTGGAAAGAACGTGCATTGTGTCCACCGGCCTTCGGGAAGACGGGGCCCGCGATCCGGCCTGGGCGAGAAAACGACTGGCGTGGTGGCAGAGCCGGATCAATCCATCGGAAGGCGCTCCGCTCCAAGCGGAACCGTGCCGTCAAAACCGGCCTCTCACTGGCAGGACAGGGATGAATTCGAGCCTTTCCAAGGGCGCCTTTCTTGAGCGGGTGGAAAAGGCGCGGCAATACATCCACCGCGGGGACATTTACCAGGTGAACCTGTCCCACCGGCTTCACGTCGAATGGCCGGAAGATGCCTGGGTCCTTTACGAGCGTCTGGCGGCGGTGTCGCCCGCGCCGTTCGCCGGCTACTTTGACGGAGGGGATTTCGAACTGATCTCATCCTCTCCGGAGCTGTTTCTTCGCCTGAGCGGGCTTTCCGTTCACACCCGCCCCATCAAAGGCACGCGTCCACGCTCGCAAGACCCCCTTCGGGATGCGCAACTGGCTCACGAGCTGCAGACCAGCGCCAAGGAAATTTCGGAGCTGGTCATGATCACGGACTTGTTGCGGAATGACCTTGGCCGCGTCTGCGAGTTTGGGTCCATCCATGTGCCGGAACTTATGAAGCTGGAACGTTACGCGCAAGTGCAACACCTGGTTTCGACCGTGGATGGGAGATTGCGGCCCGACGCCACGCATTTGTCAGCGTTTGTTGCGTGCTTTCCGGGCGGCAGCATCACCGGCGCGCCCAAAATTCGCGCCATGGAAATCATTGACGAGTTGGAGCCAACCGCGCGGGGGCCCTACACTGGTTGCCTGGGCTATTTGGGATTCAACCGTGAAAGCCAGCTTGGCATTTTGATCCGCTCGGCCGTGTGCAAGGATGGGCAAGTCTGGTTTCAGGTGGGCGCCGGCATTGTCAATGATTCTGATCCGGAAGCGGAATACGAGGAGACCATGGCCAAGGCAAAAGGCTTCCTGGCAGCGCTGGATCATTCGGCGAAGCTTGCCGTCGTTGACCTCTGAAGATGCGGAAGAGCGCAGGGCGCCGTTTCGGTACGTGGAAACGCGGAAAGGCACAGGCCTTTCCGCGTTCTGATTCTGGTGTTCCCGTCAGTTGCCGTTGTTCACTGCAGGCAGCAGGGCTTCAGGCGGGTCCATCAAGCGGAAGAACTCGTGCTCGCTCTGGTCCATGGGAACGAAGGCGCGGAGATAAGCGTCATTCGCAAAGGGCAGAATGTCGGAATTGCGCCAGCGCGCAAACGGCCCAAGCCGCAGTGTGCTTTGCAGGCAGAAACCGGCAGCGTCTCTCGGCCAGCAAATCCGCAGCAGGTCCGGAGTTTCCCGGTGAAATGTCAACCGCGGCGGAGGCCGCACCGGTTGGACGCAGACATTGAAGTTGCCCCAATCAATGTTGCCATCGGGCAGGCTCAAGGTCAGCTTCACCGTTTCGGAATCCACGATCGTCACTTCGCAGTTGATATCGATTCCGCGCCTGCGGAAGGCTTCCTCAATCAGGTAACAGATATAGACGCCGCACTGCCTTTGCAGCCGCATCTGGACTTCGACAGGTGTGCCGGTCCCGCTCAAGGCCGCCGCCGGATTCGGCGTCGGCACACACGGCAGCCTCAAGTCGTGGCCCCGGCCGGTGGCATGATCGTGCGCCCGGGCTTCAATAGTGATCTTGCCTGGATACGGCCATCTGCCCTTGAGAAAGACACAGAGCTTTCCATCCACCAGTTCGCCAAAAAACCACCGCGTTGGCGGCGGCGGCGGCCGGAAGATGGGCGTGAACGGCGCCGTCGTCATGGTTGCTGGACCATTGTTTCGATTCCAGACCCAGGCGTCATCGGTTGCGATGTCGAAAAACGGATCGATCAAAAGATTTTGCCCCCCGTCCCCCAACGATAGCTCCGTCCAGATGTCGAAGAACGAATCCACGGGGAACCTGCCGCCATCACCCAATCCAAGCATGAGCGGACCGGGTTGAGCATCCGGCGGCACCGCTCCCAGTTTGGCCATCACCCGGGTATCCTCGGCGGTCAGAACCTCGAAGGGAATGGAGCGACCGCCGTTCATGACCACCACGCAGAGGTTGTCCGGATTATTGCCGAAGCCGCTGCCGCGAAGGGTGATGATATCGCCCTCGCCACCTTGTGCGGGTGTGAAGTCGGTAATCACCGGCACCGGACGAGGCTCGGGTTGAAAATCAACGCAGACGTTGAGATTGCCCCAGTCAATCCGGCCATCGGGCAGACTAAGCGTCAGCTTCACCACCACATCCCCATTGGGAAGCGTTACTTCCTCCGCCGTGCACCCGACGATGATGTTTCCCTGCTGCACAAAGGCGCAGCGAATGACATCGCAAATGCGGCGGGCGCAATCGAGCAGCGACCCGCCATTGGGGAGGCGGATACAGATCGAGCTTAAGTCGCGGCCGATACGCCGTTGATGGTCGTGTGCGCGCGCCTCAATGCGGATCTTCGCTCCCGGGGGCCAATCGCCCCGCAGGATAACGCAGAGCTGGCCATTTGTAGGAGGACCGCTGAAGAACCAGATCCGGTCAGACGTAGGTGGCGCCGGCAATGGGGTGAAGTCCGGCCCTGCTCCCTCCGGGCCATCTCTCCTCCAGGTCCAGGTAGGCTCTTCCTGAATAATGTCCGGAAAGATGGGTTGGAAGAATCCCGTTTGTCCTCGGCCCTTGGCCACCATGATTGGACCCGACTCACCCCGCGGATCCACTGCGGCCAATTCAGCCACGATTTCTGTTTCCGTGGCTTGTAAAACCCGCAGCGGAATCGAGAGTTGGCCGCTCATGACCACGACGCAATTGTCGTTGGCGTTTGGACAGAAGTTCTCTCCAAGGATTCGGACGATGGTCCCCTCAACTCCAGCGTTCGGGATGACCTGCGTAATGACGGGCGGCGGCGCGTCCGGCACGGGTTCGACGCAAACATTGAAATTGCCCCAGTCAATGCGGCCGTCCGGCAAGGTGAGAGTAATCTTCACCAGCCCAGCGGCGCCGGGCACTTCCATCACAGTGCAATTGACCTGGATGTTCGCCTGCTGGAGGAACGCGCAACGGATCACGTCGCAAATGCGCCTGGCACACTCGAGGGTGGAACTGCCCCCTTCAATGCGGATGCAAACCGCCCGCAAATCGCGTCCGATTCCGCGCTCATGGTCGTGCGCGCGGGCTTCGATACGTATCTTGGCTCGCTCCGGCCAGGCACCCTCGAGGAAAAGGCAGAGCCGGCCGTCCTGCGGCGGGCCGCTGAAGAACCACCGCAGCGGCGGAGGCGGATCGGTCGGTTGCGGTCGGAACGTCTGTTGACTCAGAACGGCCGGGCCGTCTTTCTGCCAGACCCAGACGTCTTCATCCACGAACACGTCGAAGAAGGCGGGGACGAACCTGCCCATCTGTCCCTCTCCCACACCGATCATGATCGGACCCGGCTGGGCATTCGGATCCACAGCGCCGAGCCGCGCCTGGATCTGGTTGCCGGTCGAACTGAGCACCTCTAACGGAATGGAAAGATCGCCGTTCATGACCACGGCGCAAATGTCAACGGGATCAAGCGGGAAGTTCTGTCCGTTGATCGTGATGATGTCGCCTTCGGCGCCGTTAGGCGGGGTAAAGTTCACGATGACGGGAGGTGGCGGGTCCTGCGGGGCAGAAACACAAATGTTGAAATTGCCCCAACTGATCCGGCCATTTGGCAAGGCCAGCGTCAACTTCACCAGGCCGGGCTGGTTCGGAACCTGTTCAAACTGGCATTCCACCACGATGTTTGCCTGCTGCAGGAAAGCGCAGCGGATGACGTCGCAGATGCGCGCGGCGCAATCGAGCAGGGTGCCGCCCTGCGGAAGCTGGACACAGATGGCCCGGAGATCATGGCCGATGCCCTGTTGATGATCGTGCGCCCGCGCCTCGATGCGAATCTTCGCTCCGGGAGGCCAATTCCCTGAAATAAAGACACATAACACGCCATTGGTGGGCGGCCCGCTAAAGACCCAATTGGTCCCCGTTCCAGGCTGGCTCGGAACAGGCCGAACGTCCGGGCCCATAGCGGCCGGACCATTCTTGTTCCATACCCAGACCGGTTCGCGCAGGACAATGTCACGGAAGACCGGCTCAAAAAACCCGCGCTGGCCATCGCCCAAGCCAACCATGACCGGCCCGCCATTGGCATCGGGCGCCACTGCGCCAAGAATCGCTTTGATTTGAGTGTCGTTGGCTTCCACCACTTCGAGCGGAACGGAGCGATCCCCATCCATGATCACCGTGCAAAGGTTGTCGGGATTGTGGCCGAAGTTTCGGCCGGTAATCATGATCACGTCGCCTTCCCGGCCCTGATTGGGCATCACACCGGTAATGACAGGTGGAGGTCCCTGCGGTCCGGGTGTCACACAGACGTTGAAGTTTCCCCAATCGATCGGACCTGCGGGCAGGCTAATAATGAGCTTCACTCCGCCATCGGGATTCGGCACCACGGAACAATTGACGGCGATGCCGGCCTGCCGCC
>CAZCUL010000838.1:0-3725 GCA_964501475.1 uncultured Verrucomicrobiota bacterium
ATAGCGGTAAAGGTGCATCCCGTCTTCGAGAAGCTGGCGGGAGGCGGGAACGATGGTTGTTCCCGCGTGCTGGTGAATCCAATCGTAAAAGCCGGTGAAGACGTCCCGGTTGCCCTGTTGGCAAAGCGCATCGCCTACTTCCACCAGAATCCAGTCAGTCGTGACACGGTGCCGCCGTTCGCTCCGGCTGACCGCGACGGCCCGTTGATGATTCGGGTCGGCGGGATTGAGAATGGCGAGAAAGAACCACGTATCGGCGAACACGCCATTCATCGCTTCGGCAGCCCGTGCAGGTAATGCTCGTGATGGGTGGAGAGGTCAACGGGCAGATTGCGCGTCTCGGCAGCCAAGCGGAGCAGTTTGTCCGTGTAATCAGAGGCTTCCCCTGCGCTCAACTCCGCCGCGGCCCAGCCCTCCGAAAGCCAGCGGCCTTTTCGCGGCTGCTGCTTGCGCAGCCCATGCAAATAGTAATCGTGATTGATGGCGAGATCGTCCGGCAACCTGCCCCCCACCGGCAGCGACTTCGTCGAGTCGCGAATCAAAAAAAACTCTTCCGGGAAAGAAGGAACGGGCAGGATTTCCACCTCCGACCCTTCCTCCAAATGCGCCTCCGGCGGGAGCACCACCACGCCCCCTTTGACTCTGCCCGTGTATTTCATGCGTAAAAAGACTATCGCCTTATCGGCAGCCCCGCAAGCAGAGGCTGAAGACTTGAACCTCAGCAGTCTGTGGTCTCGAAGTCACTTCAATCCCGATTAACGTTCAGAAGGCCAGTGGCACAAAGTCACCTCAAGTCCACGCTCATTTTCCCAAGACCAGCCAAATGACCAGAGCCGCGCCTAGCACGAAGAGGAGCGCGTAGGTCTGGAGGTTGCCAGTTTGGAGCAGCCGCAGAGCGCGTCCAAGGATTTCGGTTGTTCCATGCAATCCTCGCACGGCCAGCCCGGCGATGATCCATCGATCCAGCCAATCCGCCAATCGCGCCAGCAGTTCGTGCGTGAGCGCAATCAGACGCGCGTAGATTTCATCGAAATAAAAGCGATTGCGCATCAGGCCCGACAAGGCGCCGAGCCGTTCGGGCAACGGATCGCGCCTCGCCCCTGCATAAAGCGTATAGGCGAAGGAGAATCCAAACAGCAACGCGCCCAGGCCAATGACGGCGGCCAAAGGCGCGTGACTGAACGGCGCGAAAAGGTTTTCATGCCAGGCGTGGTGGGCGACGGCTGCTCCCGGATTGAAGTGTCGATTCAAAAGCGCGTCGATTCCCCAAAAGCCGGCCAGCAGAGTTGGCACTGCCAACGCCACAAGCGGCCACGTCATCACCTTCGGCGATTCATGGGCGTGTTCCACGATGTCCGACTTTCCGGGGCCTGTGAAAACGACGAAGAAAAGCCGGAACATGTAAAAGGTCGTGAGAAAGGCGACCACAGAGGCAATGACGAACAGGCCGACACTCTGGTGCGAAGCCGTCGCCAGAATCTCGTCTTTGCTGTAAAAGCCGCTGAGCGGAGGCACACCGCACAATGCGAGTGTTGCGACGAGGAACGTCCAGTAAGTCGTGGGCATCCTGTGCCGGAGCGCGCCCATTTTCCAAATGTTCTGCTCGTGGTGCAGCGCATAAATGATCGAGCCCGCTCCGAGGAAAAGCAGCGCCTTAAAAGAGGCGTGTGTGGCCAGATGATACATCGCGGGAGTGGTCCCGCCCAAACCGACGGCCATGATCATGTAACCGAGCTGCGACAAGGTCGAATAGGCGAGGATGCGTTTGATGTCGTTTTGCTGAACGGCGATGAGCGCGGCCAAAAGAGCGGTCAATCCTCCAATCCAGGCGACGATGTCCAGCGCGGTTATCCCTTGCAGCCACCCGAGCCATTCCGGCCAGAATTGCGGAATGCTGAAGAGGAAGAAGATGCGGCAGAGCATGTAAACTCCAGCCGCCACCATGGTCGCCGCATGGATGAGCGCGCTCACCGGCGTTGGACCTTCCATGGCGTCCGGCAACCAGACGTGCAGCGGGAATTGCGCGGATTTTCCCATGGCGCCGCAAAAGATGAGCAGGCCTGCGAGGGCCCCCAGGCTCCCAAGCGCGTTTGGGTTCGCTGCCACCGCCTCTTCGAGTTCGAGGAAGCTGACCGACCCAAAACCGGCCCACACCAGAATGATCCCGACCAGGAATCCAAAGTCGCCAAGCCGGTTTGTGATGAAAGCTTTTTTGGCGGCGTCGGCCGCGGCCCCGCGTTCGTACCAGAAGCCGATCAGCAGGTAGCTGGAAAGCCCGACCAATTCCCAGAAAATGAAGAGTTGAATGAAATTCGTCGCCAGCACGATGCCAAGCATGGCGAAGGTGAAGAGGCTTAAACCGGCGAAGTAGCGGCCCATGCCCGGGTCCTCCCGCATGTAACCATAGGAATAAATGTGAATGGCGCTCCCCACGCCGGTCACGACGAGCAGCATCAACAGGCTGAGCGGATCGAGGCGGATGCCGAAGCCGATTTGCAGGCCACCGACTGAAAGCCAGGAGGCGGCATATTCAACGGAAGCCGCGGCGTCGTGGCGCTGCGCGAAAACAATCAGGCTCAGGACAAATCCCGCCACGATGGCGCCGATGGAAAGCCGGGCGCTGAGTTCATGATTGCGCAGCGCAAACAAACCGATTCCCACCGCGGCGAGCAGCGGCAGAAACAAAATGATCCAGACCAGAAAATCCATTTTTATATTGCCGCAAAGACGCCGAGAGGCGGAGAAAGTATGGACAATCCGAAAAGTGTTCCAGCCCAGTCCATCCCGGTTGCTTGCAGGTTCAAAGCGTTTTTCACAACTCTTTCCGTTCTCCGCGCCTCCGCCTCTTCGTGGTGAGCCATGTTCCTCACAACCTCAGCGACGTCAAATCCTCGACATGGGCCGTGGCCCGTTTGCGGTAAAGAGCGACGATCAAGGCCAGACCGACGGCGACTTCCGCAGCCGCCACGGTAATAATGAAAAAAACCATGATCTGGCCGTCAAGATTGTTGGTAAATCGGGAGAAAGCGACCAGGGCAAGATTGGCCGCGTTGAGCATCAATTCGAGTCCCATGTAGATGATGAGCAGGTTGCGGCGCACGATGACCCCGAGCAGGCCCAAACAAAAGAGCAGCATGCTGACAACGAGATAATGTTCGAGGCCGACGTTCATTTCAGCTCCTTCTTGCTCAGTAGAATCACGCCGATCATGCCCACCAGGAGCAGGACCGAAACGATTTCAAACGGGAGGAGATACTGCGTGAAAAGTGCTTCGCCAAGCTGACGTGTTTCGCCCTGGACCATGGGCGCGCCCAAACCCGCGCCCGGTTTCGACTTCCAAATGGCGTAGCCCGTAAGAAGACCCAACGCCCCCACGCCCAGCAGGCCCAGACCGAGGCTGACCTTGCTGAATTTACGGCGCGCTTCCTCCTTCAAATCCAGCAGCATGATGACAAACAGGAAGAGGACCATGATCGCCCCGGCGTAGATGATGACCTGAACTGCCGCTACGAAGAACGCTCCCTGCAATAGAAACGCGACCGCAAGACCTACTTGAGTGAGCACCAACAGCAGCGCGACGTGCACCGCGTTGTGAGCGAACAGCATCGCTAGAGCGGCGCCCAGCGTCACCACGAACATGGCCCCGAATACGACGATGTCCAGGCTCACGAGGACGCTCCGTCTCGTTCCACCTTCTGCTTGGTCCTGCGGTCCGGGCTGTACTC
>CAZCUL010000839.1:0-5154 GCA_964501475.1 uncultured Verrucomicrobiota bacterium
TCTTCGCCGGCTCGATGAACCCGAGGACAATTCCTGGCGCAAATGGCCCGGGGCGCGGCTTTCGCTCAAAATCCAACTGGGCGAAGGCTTGATGGCCTCTGCCGCGTGGCAATGTGTTGCGGCTCTGGACGCCCTTCGACAGGGCGCTCATTCGAGCGCAATGGTCAGCGTGGTCGGTTGCAACCAGCAGGCCATCGGCGCGCATTTCACACGCTTCTGATGGCGAACCCTTCCACCAGCAGTCGGTTCAAACAATGAGCACATCACGGGTAGTCCTCGTCACCGGCGCGAATGGCGGTTTGGGCAGCGCCATCGCGCGAGAGTTCCTGTCCGAATCCGAGGCAGCCTTCGTCTATCTGGGCGTGCGCGCCAATCGGCAACGGGCCGATTCGCTCGCCGCTCAATACCCTGAACGAAGTTCCGTTGTCGAACTGGACGTGACCCAACCCGAAACCTGGCGGAGAGCTCTGGAAAGGATTTTAAGCGAGCATGGGCGAATCGACGTTCTCGTGAACAACGCCGGCCACCATCATGACGCATTGCTGGCAACCATGCCTCCGAGCGCCTGGCAGCAGGTCCTGGCTGCGAACCTCGACGGCGTGTTTCACGGCTGCCAGGCAGTCTTGCCGGCAATGATCTCGCAAAAGAGCGGCCGCATAGTGAACGTCGCCTCCTTGAGCGCATTGCTGGCGCCGGCCGGTCAGGCGAACTACGCGGCCGCCAAGGCAGGCGTCGTCGCTCTCACTCAGTCATTGGCCAAGGAGGTCGCGCGGATCGGCATTACTGTCAACGCGGTTTGCCCCGGCTATATCGAGACCGAGGCGCTCGGGACCATGAGTCCCGAAGAGCGCGCCCAGGCGCAAAGCCGCGTGCCGATGCGGCGCTTCGGCCGACCCGAGGAAATCGCCGCGGCGGTTCGATTTCTGGCTTGTCCCGAAGCTTCTTACATTACAGGCTCTGTGCTCAAAGCGGATGGAGGAATCTTGTAATGGAAGAAGGCGAAGCACTGAAGCAACGAATCAAAGACATGCTGGTGGAAAACCTCATGTTGCAAGTCGGCGCAGACGAGATCGGAGATGACCAGGCCCTCTTTGGCCCGAATAGTCTTGGGCTCGATTCCGTGGATGCCCTCCAACTCGTCGTGGCGCTGGACAAGAATTTTGGTCTCAAAATCCCCGATCCCGCCGCCGCCCGCGAAGTCCTCCAAAGCGTCAACACCATCGTGGCGGCCATCAAGCGGCCCGGCTCCGAGACGTAAGCGCGTCCGAACACCAATGCTGGGACACAGGCGAATGCGGCAACCCTCTCGCGTGAGCGTCATGATCCGGAAGGTGTGCCCTTTGATCGCCGCGTCGCTCATCGGCGCCGGCTGCGTCTCAGGCAGGCTGCCAGAGCGGTCCGTCACGCACGTAGCGTTTGGATCGTGCATCAACACCCAGTCGCATCCGATGCTTGACCGCGCGCTCACCCTGCCGTTCGACCTCTTCATTCTCCTCGGCGACAACATCTACGCCGACACCACCAACGCCGCCGTCATGGCGGAGAAGTATCGGGTTCGGAAGGAAAGCGCGTTTTACCGCGCGCTGCGGCGGAGAGCCCCCGTCCTGGCGACGTGGGACGATCACGATTTCGGCGCGAACGACTCCGGCGCGGATTACCCGATGAAGGTCGAGTCCCAAAAGCTGTTCCTCGATTTCATGGAGGAACCGCCGGATTCGCCACGACGCCGGCGCGAGGGGATTTACGATGCCCGAATGTTTGGGCCGCCATGCCGGCGCGTCCAGGTGATCCTGCTGGACACACGCTACTTCCGCAGCCGGCTCGCGACCGGCGAGAACAACGTCGTTCCGAGTGGTGGCAAATACATACCGCATCCCGACCCGGACGTAACGATGCTCGGTGAAGCTCAATGGAGATGGCTGGAAGGGCAACTGCGACTGCCTGCGGACCTGCGCGTGATCGCTTCCAGCATTCAATTCATTTCCGAGTTCAGCGGCGCCGAAGCCTGGGCCAATATGCCCCGCGAGAAGCAGCGCCTTCTGGACCTGCTCCGGGAGACGCGCGCCAACAACGTGCTGTTCATTAGCGGTGACCGCCATTGGGCCGAGTTGTCGCGGCTCGACCGGCCGGGCTCCTATCCTCTGTTTGACCTCACTTCCAGCTCGCTCACCCAGCCGCATCGGCGCGGAACGCCGACACCGAATCGATACCGCGAGGGGCCGACTTACCACGACACCAACGTGGGCCTGATCACAATTGACTGGTCGGCGCGGCCCCCAGCTCTGCTGTTGCGACTGTTCGATGTGAATGGCGCAGTGCGCATCGAGAAGCACGTCGCCTTTTGAGACGAACTGCAGGTCCTGGCCGTCAGCAACGGCACGGCTGATTTTACGGACCTTGACGCGCCCAACCAGCCCATTCGCCTTTACCGTGCTTCCATCGAGTAGCGAATCGAGGGGGCTCACATCCGAGCCGCCAGCTTTACCTCGTAATGCGTGTTGTTGGCCACTTCGGCGCTTGCTTCGTTCAAAATCACGCCCGGCGTCGCGCCCATGTGCCGGTTGTCCTTGATGACCACCTCCTCAGCGGGCCGGCCCGCCACGCGAATGCCGTGGGAGCGGGTCGTGTTTTTCACAATGGTCACCCGGCGGATCGGGAAGTCCCCCTCGGCCTTGTGGCGCGGGGCGGTGACGTAGATGTCCGAAATCTTTCCCGGCGTGGAAATGTCGTTGCCTTCGACGTGCAGACCGTCGATCCCGCCAACATGGTAGAGCGAAAGATAACTGTTGCCCCGGTTGTTCACCAACCGGCTGTCCACAATGGTGGAATTGCAATGGTCCTCGTGCATCAAACCTTCGCCGTCATTGATGTAATAGCGGCGGTCGGAGCAGAAGTTTTTGTGGACCTCGTAGTCGTTTTCCTCGACCACCCAGCGCCAGCCGCGCATCTCGATGGCGCGATTGTCATTGGTGGCGGAACCGTAGCTCCGGTGAATGCCGGTGACGGTCGGGCGGAAGGCGTCCTTGGCAAAGCGGATTACATTACGCGCGCACACCACGCCATCGCCGCTGAAACCAATGGCGCACCGGCCGGTGTTGTAGATGTAATTGTCGCGGATGACAGTTCCTTTCCGGAAACCCCAGGGATGCGTCCCGGGCGTGCCGTCGTTGCCGGAGCCGCCCGCCCCGCCCAGGCAATGCTGGTTCACGTAAATTCCGGGCCGGTTGTCGTAATCAAATTCGACCTCGAAGGGAACGATGGCGCCGCCGCGCTCCTTCAACGGATATTCGCGCATGATGAAATTATGGTCGCCGCTTTTGGGAATGCGGTTGTTGGAGACGAGCGCGTTTTCGGCGGCGTGCACGCGAATGGCCGCCCGAAACTTATGCGTGTAGCGCAGCCAACCCGGATGGTTTTCGTTCGCATTGGGGATTTCCGCCATCACCCCCGCCGCGTTTTGCAGCACGCAGCCGAACACCAGGCGATTGGCGCCGCAACGCCGGTTCTCTCCTTCGCCAAGCTGGATATGACCGCGATTGATGGCGAGGCCTGCTACTCCGCAATTGGCAGCCTGCGCCGGATCCGCGAGCACGATGCCTTTGAAAGCCGTGCTCACCGGCGTGCCATTCCCGCTGAAGCTCGGGAGGTAGCGCGGGAATTCGATTCGCGAGCGCGGGGCGAACTTTTCGTCATGGGCTGAAGTCACCCCTGCGGATTCCGCTCCCCGAAGAATCACGCCGCTCCGGAGACGAATATCGTCCTTGAAGCGATAGACACCCGGCGGAAAGAACACCACGCCGCCGCCTTGTCGGACGCTTGCCTCCTGCGCCTTTTCCAGTCGTTCATCCCAAAACTCGGCCGGGCCCGGAATGGCCGCAATATCCTGCACCCGTTCCCACGGGAGCTTGCTGGTCCAGGCGATCCGGAGTGAAGCGGCCGGGTCGTTGCGCGGCAGTTCGCCGCGATTTCCGAAAACAACTGGCGGACGACAAGCCACGGCCAACCCGGTCACCGTGGTCGCGATGAAAGAACGCCGGTTGATCTGCATGAAATGTGAGGATAGAAGAGCGTTCGCCGAAGGCGATGCTTTTTGTGGAATGGCGGTTCGGCGGGCAGCTTCGCTGCAATACTCCGGGCCTGTCCCAGAGCTGATAGCCGACGACTCGCCGCGTTTGCATGATCGCGACTCCTTTTGCATTTTCCGCTCTGATTCAGGAGTGGCCGATTCAGCAATCGAGTTGGCGAAAGTTGGCAAGTTGGCAATTCGGCGCTTGCGTCCCACGCCCTCCCTCCAGTAAGAAAGCCGCGCCACCCCCGGTGTAAGCGCGGAGGCTCTATTATGAACTCAGCAGATGCAGCACTGAAACAACGCGGGGTCGGCCAGACGACGCGCCCCGACGCATGGTGGGTGCAGCCGTTGCTGGTTTTCCTGGGACTTTCGGCATTCCTGATCTATTCCACCTGGGCGGCATTTCAGGGCCAACACTATCACGCCGGTCCGTATCTTTCGCCGTTCTACTCGCCGGAACTTGTCGGGGAATCGACGCACAGTTGGTTCGGGCCAAAGCCGGCATCCTGGCCCGCGTGGTTGCCCTTCTCGCCCGCGCTGCTCATCCTTTGGGCGCCGGGAGGTTTTCGGCTCACCTGCTATTATTATCGCGGCGCGTATTACAAGGCGTTTTGGGCTGATCCGCCTTCCTGCGCCGTCAGCGAACCGCGCAAAAGCTATCGCGGCGAAGCTTCCTTCCCGCTCATCCTCCAGAACGTCCATCGCTATTTCCTCTACATTGCGCTGATCTTTCTCGGCATCCTGTCTTACGACGTCTGGAGGGCGATGTGGTTTACGGATCCGGTGACCAACCAGACCTCCTTCGGTATCGGCGTCGGAACGCTGGTGCTGGCGGTCAATGTCGTCCTGTTGAGCGGTTACACATTCGGGTGTCATTCGCTGCGTCATCTTGCCGGCGGCATGCTGGACCAGATTTCGCGGTCTCCAGTTCGCCAGCGCGCTTACAGTTGTGTCACTTGTCTCAATCGCGGTCACATGACCTGGGCGTGGTTGAGCCTGTTCTGGGTCGGCTTTGCCGATCTCTACGTGCGCCTCTGTGCCATGGGAATCTGGAGCGATCTAAGATTTTTTTGAAATGCCCGATT
>CAZCUL010000840.1:0-6529 GCA_964501475.1 uncultured Verrucomicrobiota bacterium
ATAGGGAAACTTGGGAGCTTATTAAGTTACAGAACACCTCCAGAATGCAAGCACAAAGCCCAAAACATGTTGAAGCGGCTTTCGAGCCTCAAGCGGGGTGAGAACGTCAATCCCACACAAGGAATCTCAAAACAGTGCCGATCGAGAGCGCGGGGGGTTGCACTCGTGCGTGCCACCATGGCCGGAGGAATGCCTTCGATACGGCTAAAGCAGAGTTACGTCGGCATAAAGGATGGCTTCGGCGTGCTCGCCGTAAGGCCCGCGAGTCACAGGCGCGCCGTGCGGGTTTACGACCAGGGAGCAGCCGATGCATTTGCGGCCCTTCCACGGCCCAGCCTCGATGAGGCCGACATTGGATGCGCCCGCGATCCAGATACCAAAATCGCGCGCGACCGGACAATAGTTGTCGAGCCACAGTTGGCCGTATGGGTCCTTTTCGTTGTCATGGTCGGCCGGAACTGCCCAGGCGCAGGGGGAGAGGATGACGTTGGCCCCCATGAGCGCCAGGGCGCGGGCGATGGATTGGCCCGGCGCGAAGGCGTCCGCGCAAATCATCAATCCAAACGCCGCCAAGGGAGTCTGCACGACCGCGAGGCGCTCACCGCGGCTGTAAAGGTCCCGGGCGATGTCGAGTTCATGAATCTTGCGGTGGCAGAGCAGAAGTTCGCCGTCAGGACCAACCAGGAGAGCGGAGTTAAAGAGCTGGCGTCCATCGCGCTCAACGATGCCGGAACAGATGTAAATGCGGTGTTGGCTCGCCAGCTTTGAGAGTAACGCGAAGGTCTCGCCTTCAGGAACCCGCTCAGCTTCGTCGCGTGCCGACGGATGCGTCCATCCCAGAGGCATCGCTTCGGGCAAAACCACTACTTGAGCGCCCCCGGCTGCGGCTGCGGAGATTCCTGCGGCCGCGCGGCGCAGGTTGCTCTCTTTACGCCCGCCTTCGACCCGCATTTGGATAAGAGCCAGTCTGAACATTCATTATCCAGTGTGGGCCTCGGGTGTGCGGGGGGAAGTTGGCCCGCGCCTTTTCAGGGCGCAGATGCTCGATTGACTTTGGTTCCAGCGCCGGCGCTCGCAGGCTCGCTTCGACTTGGCCTGGTTTGCCGCAAGCCGTTCAGGCTTCCCTGCGAGGACCAAAGCAAAGCTAAGCCAGGCTGAGCGGCCCTGC
Organism: uncultured Verrucomicrobiota bacterium; assembly: GCA_964501475.1. GTDB lineage: Bacteria > Verrucomicrobiota > Verrucomicrobiia > Limisphaerales > CAZCUL01 > CAZCUL01. The sequence continues at coordinate 1,169 of CAZCUL010000840.1, forward strand.
TTCGCAGAGATCGCGCTTGCCGAATGTTTCGATGCGATGTCCCACAGCGTGGGCGATCGCGAGCCAGAGACGATTGTGCGGGACCTTATCGAGTTTTAACGAGCGCCCGGTCTGGAAACCGTATCCGCCGCCGAGGAGGACAAATGGAATGTTGTCGAGCGTGTGGGAATTGCCCTTGCCCAGCTCGTTGGTCCAAACCACAAGAGTATTGTCGAGCAGCGTCCCCTCGCCGCCAGGTTCCGGCGTGCCGGCCAGTTTTCCAACCAGGTAGGCGAGTTCGCCTGCGAACCATTTATTGATCTTGGTCAGTTTCGTCACCGCTTCCTCGTTCTCGTCCTTTTCGTGCGAAAGGGTGTGATGGTTGTCCGTGATATCGAGCCAGTTCATGCGGGCCTGCCCGACCGATTTGGTGTATTGGAGGGTGGCCACGCGCGCCATGTCATTGACGAAACTATTCACGAGCAGGTCAATCTGCATCCGGCTCAACCTGGGCACATTGTCATTCCGGTCCGCAATCCCTTCCTCGAACGCCGGCGGAGTGGTGCGCAACTTCTGGCGGTCCGCTTCCTTGATGTCGTTTTCCATTTGGCGAACCAGCGCTTCGTGTTCTTCGAGGATGCGACGGTCTTCGGGGCTGACCAGTTTTGACACTTTGCGCAGATCGCCGCGGACGTCGTCCAAAACGCTCTGCAGACTCTTCTTGTCCTTCAACTGTCCGTAAAGCTTGTCGTACATCTGGTAGGGATCGGAGATGGGAGCGACCGGCTTGTTCGGTCCGGCGTAGGACATGCGGGTCCAGGGATCGGCGCGGTCCTGCACGCCGACGCCAAACTCGAGCGATCCAAAGCGGGTGCGCGTCCCTTCCTGGCCCTGGAAATAGCTCTTGATCTCCTGATCGATCGAAATGCCGCTGGCCCAGCCCGCGGGAGTATGAGAACCGCCTTGAATGTTTCCCGGAAACAGCTCTGCGGCGGTGAGCAGGCAGCTCATGCCGCGCATGTGATTGTCGCCGTCGCCGCGGATTCTGTTGCAGACGCCGTTGAGGACCAGCATGCGTTCCTTGAAAGCCTCCAGCGGCGTCATGATTTCCTTCAGATTGAAATCACTGCCGGCCTCGTCGGGCCAAAAGGCCGATGGGATCGTGCCGTTTGGGCTGAACATGACGATCAACCGCTGGCGGGGCCGGGCCGGCGCAGCCAGCCCGAGGCTGGGCAGGCCGACGATGAAGGGCAGGGCGGCGGCGGAGATGCCAAAGGTTTTAATGAATTGTCTGCGATGGATGGCGTTCATGATTCTCTTGGGTTTTCAATTTCGTGCAGTGCCGCAATGGCAACGATTTCCAGCAACAACTTCCGCACGTCGAAATCAGACTCTACAAAAGATTGCCTGAGCTTATCCAGAACATCCGGACCATAGGCGAGCATGGGCTGTTTGACAACCTGGTGGAAGAGCTGCTCGATGAACCCGTTCTGGGCCTGGGCGCTTTCGGCGGCGAATCTACCAAGGTCCCGCGCGCCTTTCAATCGGACAACCGTCCCGTCATCGGTCGTATAATCGCTCACCGCGTCGATGGGCCGGTTGCCTTCCTGCGTGCGGAACCGGCCGACGGCATCGAAATGTTCCAGGCTGAAGCCGAGCGGATTGATGACTGAATGGCAGGTCTGGCAGGCTTGCGGCCGCGTCAGCTTGGCCACCTTCTCGCGCATGGTCATGTCCGGGGAAAAGTCGCTCTCCTTAAACTCCACGGCCATGGGCGGGGGCTTCAGCGCGCGTCCGATGACGTTCCGGGTGAGAAAGACGCCGCGGTGGATCGGCGAGGTGCTCTTTTGGTATGAAAATGCGGACAGCAGATAGGGGTGAGTAATGACACCGGAGCGTTGCTCGGGTTCGAACTGCACCTTGGCGAAGGCGTCGTGCGCGTCGGTCTCGATGCCGTAGAATTTCGCCAGGCGCTCATTCAGCAGAACGTAGTCGGCCAAGAGCAGCTCGCGATAGTTCCACATTGCATCCGCCAGAAACAGGTTCAGCGACGTGCGCAGGTCGGCAATCGTTTCGGGCGTAAAGTCGGGATAGAGGTCGGCGTCTTTGGCGAGATCTTCGACGTGGTGCATCTGGAGCCAGTGATGGAGGAAATAGAGCATCTTCGCGCGAGTGCGGGAATCATCCACCATTCGCCTGGCCTGTTGAACGACCTGTTCGCGAGTGTGCAACTGGCCCGCCGCAGCCGCCTCGGACAATTCGCGGTCCGGCAAAGAATCCCACAGCGCAAACGAAAGGCGCGAAGCCACTTCAAAATCGGGCCGACCGCCCCCCTGCAACCCGAGGTAAAGAAACCGGGGCGATTTCAATGTCAGCAGCATCACCTGCTTCAGCGCCTGTTCAACGCTCTGCGAGGTCTTGAATTGGTTGGTAACGAACAACGAGGCCTGGCGCTCACTCAAAGGGCGCCGGAAAGCGGTCTGGACGAATTCGCGCGCGAATCCCTGCACCTTGGCTGTGCGGTCATCGTCGTCCTGTTTGCTTTTGCAAAAGGCGTTCAGGTTCTTCGCGACGTAATTGGCGACGTCGATCGCCGCGTGTGTGGTGGCTTCATCCCAGGCCTTTGAAACCGCCGCGCCGCGTTCGTAACCCACGCTGCTGTCGTCCGGCGGGAACGGAGTGCTGACAACGAACGTGGCGGAGATGTCGTCCCGGGAAAGGTTCCGGGCAGGGATAGTCTGCCGGGTGTGATGCGGCGGTTTCCACTGCAAAGAAACGGATGCGGTCTTTTCCTTGAACTTAAAAAAGCTCACGCGCAGGGGATAAGCGCGCCCGCCCAGGAGACGAATGGTGGCGGTGTGCTCATCCTGTTCGCCGGAAGCAACCCATGCGTCGATCAGGGCCGTTTCGTCATCGTTCACCCAGAGCCGCGCGCCGTTGGGTGTTTTGAGCACGAACTCGTAATCGCCGGTCTCATCGGCGATGACCGACCCGCGCCATTGGATCGCGAACTCTTCGGCGCCGATTTCGGCGCTCGGACTGTTTGTCCCGAAGTCGAAGTCCACCTGCGGATCGAGCCGCTCAAAGGCCTTCTTATTCTCGCGGGTGCTTCGGGAATTGTAGTAGGTCGCCTGAAGCCCGCCGCGTTTGCCCGCCATCGTCTTGCCCCCGGTGAAATGGCCCAGAAGGTCTGCGACCGTGTTCTCGTATTGGCGGTTGGTCAGCCGGACCAGTTCGACCCGCGCGGTCTGATTTCGGAGGCGCGCCTCACGCGAGTAAAAGGCGTGATAGATGTAATGGGCCACCGCTTCGGCGTCCTTGCCCACGCACTTTTTGGGCTCGTCCTCCGGCATGGTGCGCGTGATGGTGCGGGTGAGGCGTTCGATCGACCAATCTCCCACCAGCGGTTCATCGTACTCGTCCTTGACGCCTTCGCCGTTTGGGCCGTGGCATTTCGCGCACTGATTTCGAAAAACCTCCGCGCCGCGAAGAGAGGGTTCGACAGCGCGAGCCGCCATGGTCGCGGCAAACAGAAAGAGCCCGGCGGCAAGACAAGCGAGCCGCGTCGAGCAGTAATTTCGTTTCATCATGGCGCTCAATGCTCTCCAGCAACAAGGACTGAACAGGAATAGGACTGATCGACAGCATACATATTCAAGGAAATGACGTCAAATACTGCGGGAACGGGGGAACGGTCGAGGGGGAAGGTTAAAAAGTTGAAAAGTTAAGGGTTTACCGGATCGAGATTCCCTCGCTGAGCGAGTGGCTTGACCGAGGGCGGCTTCATGACAACACTGCGCCCGACATGAAGAAGCGAAAGACTGAATCCACGGAAGAGCCGATCGAGAAACTGCTGGAATTGCAGGAAACGATCATCGACGAAACCGGCAAATGGGCTGAGGAAGCGGACCGCTTCGTTCGCGCCAACCCCTGGCAGGCCACGCTCTTCGCTGCTGCTCTTGGGTTGGCTTTGGGAATTTATTTGAGAAATCGACGTTGAAAGCGCAGTAGCGCCAGAGCTGCTGGAACAGCGCGCATGAGTTAAGGGCCGTGGTAAAACGCGGGAGCAAGCTCGACGCGCTCTCCCGCCGGGCGGGACTGGCGCGCGCGGTATGTGGATGTTCGAGATGTTTCGAGCGCGGGAACGACTGCTGGCGCCATGGCCGGGACTGCGGCTTCTGAACGGCGCGAAGCGTTTGGACGGCGCCGGGCTTGCCGGCGCTTTCAGACTCCCCGAAGCATCATGAACCATCAGTTCATGGCCCCCGTTGCGCGCCCGGAGTTGGCCGTGGAAGCTCTCCATGAACCGTGCTGCGAGTTGGCTGACTTTGGATTGCGGTGGCAAGCAAAGCGCGACACCGCTTTGGCTTTGTCGGCCGTTGCAGAAGCTGGGGCTAAATCGCCGTCGCCGCTGTGCTCTGCCAGTCCTCTGCCGCTTTCTTCCCAGAGCGTGCTGAAGCTGATGATTCGCCCATCGTCCCTCCTCTGCGCGCTGCCAAAGCGCCAGAGGACTGGCGCAGTCCAAGACCTGGCGGGTTTTCCAATGGCCCCGGTAAACGCGAAGCGTCTTGGAGTGTGGTATTGCTCTGCACTCTGCCGGCCCACTCCAGAACGTGTTCCTCCGGTTCATGGTCCCAATGTGCATCCAATCTTGGAGGTCAAGTCTTCCCATGAAGCTCCCTGTCCCGCTCCTCTTCCCCGGCTCGAATGGAGGAGAGCGTGGCCGAAGGTCGGTTTGCTCGCGCGCCTTCAAACAGGGGTTGTCCTGTTTTTGGCGCTCGCGCTAGCCGGGTGCGCCTCGCCGAGGAAACGGATTATCGAGCCGATCCGGGTCGATTACGATGTTCACTCGGGCGAATTCCAGAGGACGATCAGCCATCTCATCGGCGCTCCTTTGGTGGATTCGAATCGGGTGACAACGCTGCTCAATGGCGACGAATTCTTCCCGGCCATGATCGAGGCGATCGAATCCGCCCGGAGGAGCATTACTTTCGAGAACTTTGTCTGGCGGCCCGGCGAATTGAGCGATCAGTTTATCGAAGCTTTTTCAAAGCGGGCGCGTGACGGGATCAAGGTTCATATCTTGATCGACGCTCTCGGGTCAGTGCCGCTGCGGCGATCGGACCTGGGCAGGATGCGTTCGGCGGGCGTCGATCTGCTGAAGTATAATCGCCCCACACCGGGACGAGTTTTCGCGGCGAACCATCGGACGCATCGGAGACTTTTGATAGTGGACGGAAAGATCGGTTTCATTGGGGGGATTTCGTTCGCGGACGATTGGATGGGCAAAGCGGAGCCGCCGCGCTGGCGGGACACGCATTACCGGGTGGAAGGCCCGATGGTGGCTCAAATGCAGGGCGCCTTCATGGACAACTGGATGAA